>JAIOQF010000066.1 GCA_021413535.1 Verrucomicrobiota bacterium | reverse complement strand
TGGACGGACAGAATAATCACAAGTGGAAAGAAACCACCCCCGTGCTGGTGAACGCGTTGGAATCAGCCGGTTGCTTCGAAGCTACTGTCAGCACCAGCCCCGACAACAAGGCACCTAAAGAAGCCTGGAACGACTGGCATCCGAAGTTCAGCGACTACGCCGTGGTCGTGAGCAACTACAATGGCCAGGACTGGCCTGAAGCCGTGCAGAAGGATTTCGAAGCTTTTGTGAAAAACGGCGGAGGCTTTGTCAGTGTTCACGCTGCAGACAATTCCTTCCCCAAGTGGCAGGCTTACAACGACATGATCGGCGTCGGCGGTTGGGGTGGTCGTAATGAAAAATCCGGGCCCTGGCTCTACATGCAGGACGGAAAAGTCGTCAAAGATGAATCGCCCGGATCAGGCGGCGGACACGGCAAGCAACACGAGTTCTACGTCGAGATCCGGAATCCTGATCACCCCATCACCAAGGGTCTGCCCGCAAAATGGATGCAAGCCCAAGACGAACTCTACAGCAAGCTTCGCGGTCCCGCCGAAGTGGAAATCCTCTCCACATCCCGTTCCGATACCACCGGGAAGGACGAGCCAAACCTCATAGTTCGCAACTACGACAAGGGCCGCGTCGCCCACATCACCCTCGGTCACGCCGACTACTCTATGCTCAACCGCGGCTTCTACCTCATCTTCCAGCGTAGCACCGAATGGGCCGCCACCGGCACTGTGAAAGCCACCGCCGAAGTGCCGAAAGATTTTCCAACGGACAAAGTGGTGCCGATCGACCTGGAAGGTCATCCGCCGGTGAAAAAGTAGAAGAGAACCACCAAGAACTCCCGCGCGGGCTGCTCGCAAACCAGGAGTTCTCGCGCCCGCCCCTGCTGCACGCATCAAACAAGTTCGTGTAACAGGCACGACGTCGTATCTTGCACATCGAGTATGCCGCATTCAAGCTGCCCCCCTCCGCTTGAATGGCATGACGCGGCATAAGATTCACTAATTATTCAAGTTACATTTTCACCCATCCATGCGTCTCCGCTCCTTCCAAGGTCTTGTTCCAACTCCTGACAAAGCCGCCGCCGTGGCCGCCGTGCCCTACGATGTCGTCAATCGCGAGGAGTCAAAGTTACTGGCGGCAAACAATCCCTTGAGCCTGCTCCATGTGGATCGCGCGGAGATCGATCTGCCGGATGAAGTAAACCCCTACGATGCCAGCGTCTATGCCAAGGCGGCTGAAAACTTTCAGAGACTCCAGCGCGATGGCGTGCTGGTGCGCGAGGCCGCGCCAACGATGTATCTTTACCGGCAGGTCATGGGCAGTCACGCTCAGACGGGGCTTGTCGCCGTGTGCCACATCGAGGACTACGAGAACGACATCATCCGGAAACACGAAAAGACGCGTAAGGTGAAGGAAGATGATCGCACGCGTCTCGTGGATGCGCTCAGTGCCAACACGGGGCCAATCTTCCTGACCTATCGCGATCACGCGGGAGTGCTGGCCTTGACGAAGCATCACGAAAACAACGACGCGCCCATCAACGACTTCACTGCGCCCGACGGCATCAAGCACCAGGTGTGGCGTCTGCCCGCCGACACCTGCACGAAAATCACGGCGATCTTTGAAAAAGAAATTCCCCTCGCCTACGTTGCTGACGGCCATCATCGGAGCGCCAGCGCTGCGCGAGTCGGCAAAGAACGCCGCGAGAAAAATCCAACCCACACTGGCCAGGAAAATTACAACTGGTTCCTCAACGTGCTTTTCCCGGCGAGCGAACTAAAAATTCTCCCCTACAATCGCGTAGTGCGCGATCTAAATAGCCGCACGATGGAACAGTTCCTGCAAACAGTGTCGTCCATCTTCAACGTGACCCCGAACGGCAAAAAAGGACCCACACAACCCGGCCAGTGCTGCATGTTGCTCGGGAGCCAATGGTATCAACTCGACTGGCAGCCCGCCACCAACGCATCACCCGTGGACGCGCTCGATGTGGAAATCCTTCAGTCCCGCTTATTGGCACCTGTTCTCGGCATCGACGATCCACGCACCAGCGAGCGCATTGATTTCATCGGCGGCATCCGCGGTGTCGCTGAGCTGGAAATGCTCTCGCTCCTGCGCGACTCACCCAAGCATGAAGTCTCGCCGCAACGCGCCGAGATCGCGCGAAATCCGGTTGCGTTTCTCAATGAGTCGCTGCTCTTCGGCGCCATCGCCAACTTGCTGCTGACAGCGCTCGGACTCTGGTTCGTGACGGAACCTCTGCGCGCGCTCGGCGTCAATCCCTGGCTGGGTTCCGCGCTCATGTTTGGACTCGGCATGTTCGCGGTAGAGATTCTGCCGAAGACGTTCGCCCTGCGCTCACCGGACTTCGTGCTGCGCTTCACCTTGCCTCTGCTGAAGCTGGCTCAGCGATTTTTTTCGCCCACTGCTGGATTCCTCACCCGGTCCAGCGACAATCTGGTTCGCCGACTCGCTCCCAAACGGCTCAAGCCGCGCCTGGGACTCGCCGTTGAAGAAATCGAAACGCTCATCGAAATGCGCGAAGAGCAAGGCGCGATCACTCCAGAGGATGCCACCGTGATCCAGGAGATCATCAATCTTCATTCGCAAACCGTGCGCGACTGCATGACGCCGCGTGTGGACCTGCCGCTCATGCCGCACGATGCGGATGACGATGATGCCGCACAGATGCTGCAAAATGCGCGGTTCCGCCATGTGCCAGTGTTTGACGAGCGCGCAGATGCCATCACCGGCCTGGTGGACACCGATGGCTGGAGACTCACGGGACGGCCCGATTGGAAATTCATCGTCCGTCAGCCGGTCTTCGTGCCGGAGACCATGCCCGTGCTGGATGCCCTGCGACGTTATCTGCCCGATGATGCCACTGCCGTCGTAATTGTTGATGAATACGGCGGATTCGAGGGGCTGCTAACTCGGCGCAATCTGGTCGAGCGTCTCCTTGGAAAAGTTGCCCCCACACGCAATACGGAGACCACCGTGCAGTCCATCGGAAACGGCCGCTACCATGTCAGCGGCATGGCGCGGGTAGATGAAGTAAATCACGAACTCGAAGTCTCCTTGGAAGCCGGCGGCATCGACACCATCGGCGGCGTGCATTGATCGGCGTCAGCCGCGTGCGGGTGCGCCATGCAGCGGATGATGGAGACAAACTTGCAGAGCGTCTCGCACAACTGCTGAAACAGAGGCAAGAACTGCTCCGTGCCGCGATGACGGCACATCATTTTTGCTCCATCACCGCCTTTGGCATCCTGGCACTCCTTTGCCATAAGGCGATGGGACCATGGGGGTTCCTGCTGGCAGCAGTCATCGCAGTGCCAGTCTACATTATCGGACTCGAACTCGCCCCCAAGGCTTGGTTCCGCCTTTTCCCTTTTCGCACGCTGAGACGGCTCACCTTCGTTCTCACCCTGCTCCGGGCCACCACGCTGCCATGGCGCATCTTCGCGCGAAAAACTTCCACCATCTTGACCGATGCCCTCGATGCGGAATCCACGGCCGGAGTGCTCCAACTCTCGGACAACATCATTTCATTGAAGCTCCTGCCAGAAAACGCCGCCGCTCTGCTCTCAAACTACGCCAAGTTTTCCACGCTCCATGCTAAGGATGTCGCGCTGCCGCTGGACGCAGTGAGCGCGATGCCCGCGGAAATGCCGCTCACTGCGGTCCTGCAGATCGCGGCGCAGAGCTCAGTGCGCCATCATCCCGTCCTCGATGAAAAGGGCGCGGTCATCGGCTTTCTTGACGCGGCCGGACTTCCGCCCGATCCGCCGCGCGACCGTTTTGTCCGCCAGTTCACGCAGCCCGCACCGCACGTCGCACCTGCCGATCCCGCGCTGCGCTGCCTGCAAATCCTGCGGAAATCTGCTGCACCACTCGCCACAGTTGCGAACGGATCACCGCATGTCTCCTCGCTGGTCGTTCTCGAGCCATTGCTCATCCGGCTAATGAATATTTCGGAGACTGTAAAAAGCTCCACCCGGAAACCGGTCTGACGCAGTTTTAAAAAAACGGTGCGTCCAACAAACGCACGCCAGCGCCCCCCCTTCACTGCTGCCCCGCCTGAAGCACATAGAGCGGGAGCCGGCAGGGCGTCTCACCGTCCACCTTTAGTTCGAAGTAATATTCGCCGGCACTTTTGAGTTCGAATCCCAGGAGATTCCAGATATGCGTCACGGTCTGAGACCGCTCATTGGGAATCTGAACCGTGGCCTGCTGAATCATTGGCTTCGTCACAGGACGCATGTCCGGATCGCAGAAATGCACCTGAAACGAATGATCCCCTTCCTCGCCAAGATCAAAACGAATGCGGATGGCGATGGCACACAGGGGATGCTGGCACGGAAACGAAACTGCAGCGATGGTGTCGAACGAACCGAGGATGTTCAGCTTCCCACCAGAAACGGTGGCGGCGTCGCAGAGGGTGAATATTTCAACATTCATGTGGGGATGGCACCCTCACCCCAAAATGGGCGGGTGACAAGACCGCGCCACTCCGCTGACCGCCGACTGTCACTTCAGATCGCCGGTTGACCCTTTCATTCGAATGCAATGGGGTGAACGCCCCATGGACGAGAACGCGGCAAGTGATGAAAGTGGCTTTCGTCATAACAACTTTATAAATATAAAATGGAACGACCAAAAAATCAAAATGCTTTTGGAATCACTTCAGTGCTGAAAATAGTGCAGCAGCAACGCACCAGGCGAATGATGATGGGCATCGCCACCGCACTGGCGATGACGTTCCTGTTTCAGAATGCCACGGCGCAAACAGTGAATCTTGGAGCGGCCAATGGTTTTGCGGTTCTGGCCGGCACTCCCAAAATTGAAAACACAGGCGCGACCAAAATTACCGGGAATGTGGGGTTGTCTCCCGCAACCGGAGCTGGCATTATTGGATTTCCGCCAGGTCAGGTGATCGGGACGATCTATTCGGTAGATGCCTTTGGTCCTGCAGGCTCAATAAACAACCCCGGCTTGCTGACCGCAGCCAAAAACGACCTGATCACCGCGTATAACGACGCCGCCGGGCGCACAGGGACTATCACAGCCTCCAATCTCGGGGGGCTAACGCTGGTAGCTGGCATTTACACCAACCCCGCCTTTCAAATCACAGGAGCCCTGACGCTCGACGGCCAGGGTAATCCGAATTCTGTCTGGATTTTCCAAACCAAGGCCGCAAACGGGACCACACTCACCACGGCATCGGCCAGTTCGGTGGTCTTGATCAACGGCGCTGATGCCTGCCGCGTTTTTTGGCAGGTCGACTCAGCTACGCTTGGGACGGGTTCCATCTTCAACGGAACCATCCTGGCTTTGACATCCATCACGGCAACTACCGGCGCATCGGTGAATGGCCGACTGCTGGCACGGAATGGCGCGGTGACCTTGGACACCAACACCATTGCGCTGGAAATCTGCAAAGTTTTGGTCAACGGGCCGGGGGCGACCACCAAGAAGACCGACAACGCCGCCGCTGTTGCCGCCCTAAAGGAGGCCATCATCCTGGCGGCTCAGACAGCTGACAGGATCTCGGTGGTAGGACTTACCACAATTTATACTCTGGGTGTTGCCCAATTGGACACCGAAGTGTTCAGTGTGCAGCAGCGCCTTTCCGACATCCGAACCTCCAGTGTGCCGGACACTCAGAGCCCAAGTCCCAGCCCCAGCCACAGCGAAAAGAACCCATGGGGAAGCAAGAACCCGTGGGGCGGCAAGAGCGGCAAAGGGGGCGAGAGTATCCAGCCCTCGCAAGTGCAGTTGTCCGATGAAGATCGCTGGGGCTTCTTTATCACCGGCACCGGCGATTTCTCCACCCTTGGAGACACCAACAACGCCACCGGCTTCCGTGGCACATCCATCGGCACCACCCTGGGTGTGGACTGCCGGTTGAGCGATCATTTTGTGGTAGGCGCAAGCATCGGCTATTCGCATACCGACAGCGATATCATTGCCAACGGCAAGTTGAAGGTCGACGGCGGCAAGGCGGCGATCTACGCGAT
>JAIOQF010000241.1 GCA_021413535.1 Verrucomicrobiota bacterium | reverse complement strand
ATCCGCAAGCCGCTCATCCTGCCCGACACGCCGTCGAGTCTGGTGATGGAACTGACTTACGAACCCACCGAGCGCACTTTCACCATTCAGAGCAAATTTGATCAGGCTGCGTCCTGGTCAGTTCACGTGATTGGCTCGATGCGCGGTGAGCGCACCGAATCCTCCTTTGCAGCAACTACTTGGGAAGCCCCCGAAGCTGATTTGGAATCGCAGGGCATTGGCGAGTTCTACGGTCACATGAGCGACCTCGGACTCCGGTATGGCGATGAGTTTAAGCCGGTTCGCGAACTCGCGGCTGGTGGTGGCAAAGCGAAGGGCCGGGTTGCCTTGTCCGAGGGAATTTCCGGACGCGCCTCCGAATACGCGCTTCATCCTGTTCTTCTTGATGGCGCGTTGCATGTCTTTTCCGCCAGCGCCAAAACGGTGGAAGACCGCAAGGCAAAAATGAAACTGCCGGTGCGCTTCTCGAAAATTTTATTCCTCCGTTCGCCCGGTGCCTCCACTCAAGTCAGCGCGCGAGTGCTCCACTTCAATGACGAACTGATCGAAGGCCGCATCGCGCTCTATGACGAAGCCGACCGTCCTTGCGTCCTTGTTGATGGTTTCCGCGCCATCAGCATGACTGCTGCCCGTCGTCCCGGCTCATCCGGCGCGGGTCGCGATCTGGTTTATCATATCGAGTGGGAGCGTTCCGCCTCCACGATGATTCCATCGAAGCTGAAGCCGTTGTCGCTCGCGCAGTTGCGCGATGCCGCAGGTGTGGCGCTCGATGAGGTGATCGCCATGCGCGGGCGCGCTGAACTGGAAGCCGTGATGGCGGCCGAAGATGATCTGGCCGCCACTCAGGTTGCTCAAGGTCTGCGCGAGATGGGAGTCAAGACATCGTCCCGCAAAGCATTCACCGCCGATTCGCTGGGCATCGCTCAGCCGATGCGCACGGTCTTCGGCAGGCTGATGGCCAAACTTGTTAAGCGAGGCATTCTTGTGGAAGCCGACGGCGGCTTCAAACCCTCGAAGACTTTTGCCCGCACGGCGGATTCAGCGACGAAAGTCTTACGTGATTTCGCAGCCAAACACCCCGGGCATCTGCCCGAGGCGTTGTTGTGTGCCACGACGGGCGCGGAATTGGGAGCCATCTTGCGCGGCGAAAAAGATGCGGTGCAGGTGTTGTTCACTGGCCCCGGTGCGGAACTGCTGGATCATTTCTATGGTGACGGTCTCTTCGCCAGCCACTGGATGGCGAGCATCAGCCGTGCCTTGCAGGAAGCCGCCCGTCAATTGCCCGAGGGACGCGGACTTCGTATTCTCGAAATCGGAGCCGGCACCGGCGGCCTGGCAGCACTCTTGCTGCCACTGCTGGATCGCGGTCTGCACTCTTATACGTTCACCGATGTTTCCGCCGGATTCTTCCCGGGAGCCAATCAAAAGCTGGCTGCGTTCCCCGAAGTGGAATACAAGGTGTTGGATCTGGAGAAATCTCCGATCGAACAGGGCTTCGAGCCAGATGCCTATGATTTTATCGTGGGCACCAACGTGATTCACGCGGTGGCCGACGTGCGCGCCACGCTGAGAAACTTGCATGAACTGCTCGTTCCTAGTGGGACGTTGATGTTCATGGATGTGGCGACTCCGCAGCTTTGGACGGAATCCGTCTTCGGACTCACCAGCGGCTGGTGGCATCTGACGGATCATGATTTGCGTCCGGAGCAACCACTGCTCCAGCGCAAGGAATGGGAATCCGCCTTGAAGCAAAGCGGTTTTGCCGAAACAACTTCACTGCCCGGCTTGAACGGTCCCGAAGGCGAAGGCCAGATCGGCATTCTCGCGAGAAAGGCCGCCTCAAAAATTTCCGACGAGACGGAAGTTCATGCGGATGAAATGCCCGCCGAGAAATCATGGGTCGTCTTTGCGGATGAAACTGGCTTGGGTCAAACTCTGGCCAAGCAGTTGACCGCCGCCGGGGCCCGCTGCCGCATTGTGCAGCGCGGACAAAAATACGCCACCAAGGGCGACACTTACACCATCCGCGCGCAAGAGCCCGCAGACTGGAAGCAACTGGCGGATTCCTGGCTCGAAGACGCTCCGCCGGAACGCTTGGTTTACCTCTGGACTCTTGATGAGACCACGGGAATGAAGAGCACGGATGCGCTGATGGGCATTGATACCTTGCTCCACTTGACGCACGCCTTGGAAGCAACGATGCCAGTGGCCAAACTCCGCATCGATCTCATCACTCGCGGTGCTCAAGCTGCCGGCAGAGACATGGGGCCCACCAACGTAGCTCAAGCTCCCGCGATCGGCATTTTCCGAGTGATCCTCAGCGAACACACAAATTATTCCTGCCGTGGCATTGATCTGCCGACGGAAGCGGCCAAGTCGGATGCCGCTGTGCTCTGGCACGAACTGATCCATGTCGATGGCGAACGCGAAGTCGCTCTCCGAGGCGAGGCACGCTATGTGCAACGCCTCTCCCGTGGCCTGCCTACGCGCGAACAAAAGCTCGACGTCTCCGTGCCGCTGCGTCTCGAATCTCGCGAACGCGGACTGCTGGACAGTCTCCGTTTCACGCCATTCACGTTGCCTGCCTGCGCACCTGGTGAAGTGTTGATCAAAGTCAAAGCTGCGGGCATGAACTTCCGCGATGTGCTCAAGGCACTGGCGCTCTATCCAGCCGAGACGGCGGATGCACGCGTCTTCGGCGACGAAGTGGCGGGCGAAGTGGTGGCTGTCGGCGAAGGTGTCACGCATCTTGCGGTGGGTGACCGCGCGTTCGGTCTGGCTGTGTTCGGCCTGGCCACACATTCGATGGCGCGTGCCGCCGATGTGCGCCGCATGCCCAAGGGCTTGTCATATGAAGAAGCCTCAACCATTCCCGTCGTGTTCATGACGGCCTGGTATGCGTTGAAGAAAATCGCCCGGATGAAAGCTGGCGAAATGATTCTCGTCCATGCAGGTGCAGGCGGCGTGGGCATGGCGGCTATTCAGATTGCTCATCATCTCGGAGCCGAAGTCATCGCTTCCGCGGGAAGCTCAACGAAGCGCGCCCTTCTGAAAACGATGGGCGTGAAACATGTGATTGATTCTCGCAAGGGCGACTTCGCGGAATCCGTCATGGAATTGACCAACGGCAAGGGTGTGGATGTGGTGCTCAACGCACTCGCGGCTGAGGCGATTCCCATGGGACTCTCGTGTCTCGCGGAATCCGGACGCTTCATTGAAATCGGCAAACGCGACATCTATCAGAACTCGCGTATTCCGCTCTGGTCCTTGCGCCGCAATTCATCGTTCCACGTCATCGCAATGGACGCAGTGTTCGCGGGCGATGAAGAACAGACTCGCGCGCTCATGGCGGAGATCACTGGCTTGGTCGAGAAAGGCGCGCTCACTCCGCTGCCGTTCCGTTCCTTCCCGGCCAGCCGCATCGATGCCGCCTTCCGTCTCATGGCCGGTGGCAAGCACACTGGCAAAGTCGTCGTCGGATTTGCCGACGCATTTGTCTCGCGCATAGGCGAGCCGCCGCTGCCGCCGTTCGCCGTCAAACCCGATGGCGCTTATCTCATCACGGGAGGTCTCGGTGGATTTGGCCGAGTGCTTTCTGAATGGCTCGTCGACTGCGGAGCCCGTCATCTGGTTCTGGCCAGCCGCAGCGGAGCCTCGACTCCCGAGGCTGAAGCGTTCCTGGAAAAACTCCACAAGCGCGGCATTGAAACTAAGGTGATCAAAGCTGACAGCAGTTCGCCGGATGACGTGAAGCGCCTCATCAAAGAAGCGGGCTCAGCATCTATTCCGCTCAAGGGCATCTTCCATCTGGCGATGGTAATTGATGACGCCCCGTTGTCAGCGCTCACTCCTGAGCGACTTAGAGTCGTCATGGCGCCGAAGGCCCATGGTGCCTGGTTGTTGCACGAGAATACGAAGAACATGGAACTCGATTGCTTCGTGATGTTCTCCTCCGTCTCCAGCATCTTTGGCAATCCGGCGCAAGCCAACTACGCCGCCGCCAACACCTTCCTCGATTCACTCGCGCACCATCGTCGCGCGCTGGGACTGCCCGCGCTCGCGATCAACTGGGGCGTGCTCGGTGGCCAGGGTTATGTGGCGCGCAATGAGCGCGTCGCTGAGTTCCTCGCACGTCAGGGCACCGCAGCGCTGACTCCGGCCGAAGTGACCACGCTCATGGAATCCTTCCTTACTGCGCACGTCGCCCAAGTGGCCGCGATTCGCGTGGACTGGGCCAAATGGCGGCAGTCGTTCCGCGGCATGCAGGAGAATCCCTTGGTGGAAAACATCTTTGCCTCGGGCGTGGAAATTCAGGAAACCAGCGGCGGCAGCAGCGACTGGCGTGGCAAGATTGCCGCCGCATCAGCCGACGAACGCGATGGCGTCGTTGGACAAGCGGTGCGCGATGTCGTGGGCTCGGTGCTCCGCGTCAAGCCTGACAGTCTGCGCGATGATCAGCCGCTGACCGATCTCGGATTGGATTCGCTCATGGGTGTCGAAATCGAAAACCTCATCGAAAGTTCCATCGGAGTGGCTCTGCCGCCGACGAGCTTGATGCGCGCCCGCACAATCGGTCAGATTGCTTCGTTGATCTCCGAACATCTGGGCGGAGTCGAAGGTGCTGCTGCCGCCAAAGTGGCTGCGCCGGTGGTCGCAACGCCCGCCGCCGAGGTGGACGTGGATTCACTTTCCGACGAGGACATCAATCGTTTGCTGGGAGTCGAGCCCGAGCCCGAAGCAGCCACACCCCCAGCTCGAGTTTGATTCTTACTGATGGAGCCAGATAATCGTTCCCGCTTAAAACAATGGCTGGAAAGCGGGGAAGCCCGCTTGCAGCCGCTGACATTTCCCCAGCGGGAATTGTGGGAAACATCACCGGTGCCGGTGGCACGGGTGATCGAGCGGCAGGAGGCGATGCGGATTTCATTTCTGCCCGGTAAAGATCGCCCTCTGCAAATGGTGCGTTCGACTGGCACATCGTTGTTGAAATACCGCGAACTTTCCGCAGCTGAGATCAGGCCGGAAGCGTTCGAGGAACTGATGAAGGAAACTTATCGAGTGCCCTTTGATTTGATGCAGGGCCCGCTTCATCGCGTGGACATGTTGCGCCGGGGCACCAACGATCATGTCCTGGCGTTCTCGATTCATCACGCCATCGCCGATGGCTGGTCGCTGGGGGTTTTTGTGCAGGATTTATGCACCGCCTACGTGATGGGATTGAAAGGCATTCGGAAAGCCGTTGCCGTGGGATTGATGGGCATGCAGAATACGCTGCCACCAGTGCCGCAAACTTACACTGAGTGGGCTGCTGCCGAGCGGGTTTACTGGCAGCCGGGCGAGCTGAGCAGACGCGCGGAGTTTTGGAAATCACAACTCAAGGGATCGAGTCGAGTCTGGAATGACCCCAGAGGAACCGGACCAGATGCTGGGCCGCTGCGGCGCCTGGCATCGGCGGTGCCAGCAGATTTGACGCGCGGCGTTCGCGAGCTGGTCGTGAAAAGCAGCGCCACGCTTTACAGCACGCTACTGAGCGCGTTCCAGTTGACGCTGTCGAAGTGGACGAAGAAAAATGACATCCTCGTCGGCACCCCGGTGGCCAATCGCAACAAGGAGGCCACCCGGCAGACGATGGGCTATTTTGCCGGCGTTGTCCCCCTGCGCGGTCAGATCGATCCGGCCCAAACTTTCTCCAGGCACCTTCGTGCCGTGCATGAGTCGGCGGTGGATTCTTTTGCCAATGCCATGCCCTTTGCTGAACTGGCCAGCGCGCTTGGCGAATCCCGCACCACGGGAGAGCATTCGGTTTTCGACGTGCGCTTTGCCCTGCAAAATCATCCGGTGCCGGATGTCGTGCTGCCGCGCATTTCAACCAAGCTGCGCATGCGCTCCACCGGCACCCCGCGTTTTGACCTTGGTTGCGAGATCACGGAAATTGGCTCTGAGTTAGAGGTTGTCTGGTTGTTTCAGCCAGCTATGTTCGCCGAGTCCGACATCGGAGAACTTAATGCATTGTTTTTGAAGATGGTCGCCAATGTATGCCGCAGCCCGGATAACAGGATTGATGCCTTAACAGTGTGAACCTCATGAGCCAGCATCCCACACCACAGAACGTGATCGCCTCATTTGAAGAAGAGCACGGCCATACACACTGGGTGAGCCGGGCGGCTTTTTCACTGATCGGAGCCGGCATGGTCGTCTCTCAGATCGCGATTGGCATCGCGGTTTATCATCACTGGTTCTGGCTGGCGGTGCCCATGGTGTTGCTGGCAAGCCATTTCATGCACGGAGCACTTATAGGATTTCATGAAGCTTCCCATGGCATGCTGCGGAAGAATCGCTTTTTGAATGATCTGGACGGCATCATCGCCGGTGTTCTCAGCTTCATGAGCTTCACTCTTTACCGTGCCGCTCATCAAAAACATCACTCCCACCTGGCCACAGAACGCGACGTGGAACTCTGGCCTTTTGTGATCGTGGACTCCCCGCGCTGGCTCCGGCGTCTCGTGGCGTTCATTGAACTCAATGCCGGACTCCTGTTTACGCCCTATCTCTTTGCGAAAGTTTTTCTACAAAAGGATTCGCCTATTCGGAGCCGGAAGGTGCGCCGACGCATTTGGGCGGAGTTTGCCTTGATCATTGGATTCTGGACGCTGGTGCTTTCAGCCGTCGCGTATTGGCAGGTCTGGACTTATTTCCTCTGGATATTTTTAGCCCCCGGCATCATCGCGGGAAATCTTCAAAGCTGGCGGAAATACATCGAACACGTTGGCTTGAGCGGCCACACTGCGAGAAGCGCGACCCGCAGCATCGTGGCCAACACCTGGTCCGGGCGGCTCCTCTCGCTCACTCTGCTGCATGAGCCCTTCCATGGCGTGCATCATTTGCGCGTTGGTCTGCCGCACACGGAACTTCCGCGTCACGCGGCGCTGCTGGAGCCGGTTGTCGAAGGTGAAGTGGCTCCGTTTCCGAATTACCGGACCGCCCTGATGGATCTGCTGCGCAATCTCTCCGACCCGCGCTCCGGCAGTCATTGGCCGGACCGGAAAACTACAACAATCCACTAGAGAACGGGAGCATACCGGTGTAATGACCAGTCATGGTTGAAACAGCGACGACAGGTTCCAGCGACGTGGTTTATGAGGCGGTGGGTTTGAAAAAAGAATTCGACGGCGGCAAAGTGGCCGCCTTGCGGGGCGTCGATCTGCAAATCAAGCAGGGTGAATTCGTCGCCATCATCGGCCCCAGCGGCTGTGGCAAAAGCACCCTGCTCGCTTCCCTCGGTTCCCTCGACCGGCCCAGCGAAGGCACCCTGACCTACCGCGGCCAATCCATTCCCGACATGGCGGACCCTGCGGCCTATCGCGCTCACGAGATCGGATTTATTTTCCAGGCGTTTCAGCTTCTGCCGACTTTCAAAGTGGTGGAGAACGTCCAGATTCCGATGTTCGAAGGAACTCTGTCCCGCTCGGAACGTCGGGAACGCGCCGTTGAATTGCTCAAGTCCGTCGGCCTCGACCATCGGCTTAATCACTTTCCTTCCGAGTTATCCGGCGGAGAACGCCAGCGCGTCGCCATCGCCCGCAGTCTAGCCAACGGCCCTTCCGTCCTGCTGGCAGATGAGCCCACCGGCAATCTTGACAGCAACAGCGCCCAACAAATTCTCGAACTCATTCTGCAACTTCATCGCGATCTGGGCATGACTCTCGTCTTGGTAACGCACGATCTCACCATCGCTGAGCGCGCCACGCGAGTCGTCTCCATGCGCGACGGGCGTATTGTCTCGGATCGAGTTTCAGCAACCTCCACCGCCGCAATCTAAATGACCTTCATCACCATCGTCGTGCGCGGCCTTCTGCGTCGTCCCGTTCGCACCGGCTTAACCCTGGTCGGAATTTCCATCGGCATCGCCGCCGTCGTGGCCCTGGTGGGACTTTCTTCGGGTTATGAGAAAAGCATGACTGAACAATTGGATCAGATCGGTGTCGATATCGTGGTCAGCAACATGGCCGGCGGTTTTCTTCCCAAAGTATTCGATGCTTCGCTCCAAGGTAAAATCGACAAAGTGCCCGGAGTGGCCAAAACCACCACAGTGCTCATGGAAATGCAAAGCGTGGAGGAAGCGCCGATGATCATGGTCTCCGGTCGGGAGTGGGGCGGTTTTACCTGGGACAAACTCACTGTGACCAGTGGCCGGCTGCCGCGTGACGGCGCAGAACACGCCGTGGTCTTGGGACGCATGGCTGCGGAAGTATTGAAGAAAAAAGTCGGCGATAAATTGCAGCTTGAGGCCGAAGAACTGCCGGTGGTCGGCATTGTCGATGGCCGCGGTGTCGTGGAAAACGGTGCCGTCATTCTTTCCCTTCAGGCGCTTCAGGAGATCACCGACAACGCCGGCAAGGCAAATTTCGTAGACGTTCGCGTCAAGCCCAACAGCACCAAGGAAGAAGTAAGCCGGATCTGTGGAGAAATTAAAAAAATCTTCCCCGAAGGCCGCGCCGTGGTTACGGGTGAAGTGGTTTCCACCAGCCAGGGATTTCGCATCGCGCGCGCCATGAGCTGGAGCACATCCTTCCTCGCCATCGTTGTTGGCGTTCTTGGCGTCATGAACACCATGTTGATGACCGTGTTTGAACGCACGCATGAAATCGGCATTCTCCTGGCCGTGGGCTGGAAGCGCCGGCGGATTGTTTACATGGTGCTGTGCGAGTCCGCCTTGCTGGGCTTTTTTGGCGGACTGATCGGTGTGGCTCTGGGTGCTTTGGGCGTCTGGGTGTTGGAACACACCACCGGAATTCGCGGCATGTTGGAACCCGATCTTAGTCCCAAACTTCTGCTCACCTCCGTAGCCATCGCCGTCGTGGTCGGCGTCATCAGCGGGGTGTATCCCGGATGGCGCAGTTCCCGGCTCTCGCCCAGCGTTGCGCTGCAAGCGTAACTTTATTCAACCATCATTATCCAATTCCCATCATGACTCATTCCAAATTTTCCACCATCATGCGAAGCATTCTCCTGCTGGCGTTGCTCTGCATTCCAACACTACGTGCAGAAGATGCGGCTCCTGTTTCCGCCAAGGAACTCGCCGCCCGCCTCAGCGCCAACATCCAGGACGGGACTTCCTCCGTGCGCATCAAAATGGATATCCGCACGCCAGCCGATGGCCCCAAGACCACGTTGCAACTGCAGATCAAGGCCCGGCGCACCAAGGCGGGCACCGATGTCGTTTACCAGGTGCTCTACCCCAAGGAACGCAAAGGCGAATCGATTCTCCTCCGTCGAAGCGGCGACCGCGCAGCCAGCGGCAGTGTTTTCACCCTTCCGGATTCACTGCGGCCCATCGCAGCTTCACAAATGAAGGATGCGGTGTTCGGTAGCGATCTCGCTTATGCCGATCTCATCGAGAACTTCTTCGGCTGGGAAAATCAAACCATCGCTGGCGCTGAAACTGTGGACAAGGTTCCCTGCCAGATTCTGGATTCCAAGCCCGGCAATAACGATCACTCCATCTATGGACGCGTCCGCAGCTGGGTTGATGTCAAACGCCTCGTGACACTTCGCGTGGAAAAATATTCCGAGTCCGGTCAATTGCTCCGCCGCATCGACACCACTCGAGTTGCCGAAGACGACACGGATCGCAAAGTCGCCGCCAGCTTGATGGTGCGCCGCGCCGGACAAGAGTCCATCACCGAAATCGAAGGCTCGAAAAGCCGGCACGACGTGACGCTCCCCGACAGCGATTTCACACCAGAAGGTCTGCGCGCACTTTCGGCCCAGGGTAAATAGCTCTCGTTCAGGTGCCTTCACTTGGGGGCCGCAGCAGCTAGGAGATTGAAAAATGCATAACCTGAAACCCATGGATGCGGTCGCCGCATTGTATTCCAATGACGATCCCAAGTTGTCAGCGGCGATCATGGCCAGTCTGAGTCAGGCAATTTTTCATGGCGACGAAGTTCAGCCTGCGGGACGGGTCAAGCGAGCGTTGGCCAGAATCTCCCATCGGGTTTTGGATTGGACCACCCGGACATCGATTCATAATGATGCCGAAGGTCGCGAAGCCACCAAATTCAGCAACCGGCTGCTGGAGCAGTCGGGACATCCTTATGCGAAATCCTTGCTCACTTCATCAGGATCGGAAGTCGCGGCATTAGTGGAGGGAGGCGACTCCATGAACGGGCCCTACATGATGCTGGCACCCGAGATCAAAAAGAACTGCGGCTTGTGGGACAGGCTTTTTTTTGACTCAGTGCAAAGCAGGGACGTGCAATCCAGAATCGTCTGGGAAACCCGGGCCTGTTATGAGTCGGCCAAGATGTGGCTCGAGCGCAAAGAGCCCGTTCGGCTGAAGGCCGTGGCCGCTGGCACCGGCTTGAGTCTGATGCTGGTTTACGACAAACTGATCCGGGACGGATTCAATCCGGAGTTGATCACCGCCCGAATCACCGATCGGGATCAGGCCAACATCAACAAAGCCAATCGCCTGCTGGAGACGCTGGCCGCTAGCAAAGATAATAATCTGGGCTTCAACTGGAAGTGCGGCATCACTGCAGTGGCTGAGGATATTTTTGCCGGCATTGATCCAGGAGTCACGGATGCTCATAAACGCTATGATGTCGTTACTGCCATCGGCATTCTGGAATATTTCCAAGGCAGTTCCTACACCACATCCGAACAGCGGCTCCGGCTGGAAACTCCCGCTGAATCAGTGACGGCCCACGACCTGGTGATAAAGCTGAATGAAATGACATCGGATCGCGCCAGCTTGATCTTGAATACTTACAAGGATGATTCCAGCACGCGAATTTTGGAATTATTCGGCAAGAGATTTGTTTACCGCCGGCGGGAGAATCTGCATGCCCTTCTGGCATCTGTGAATTTTCGTCCAGCAAGATTGATGGGCTCCGGTCACATCTACGATGTGGAGGCCTACGAAAAACATCCCTGATTATTTATCGGAAGCTTGATGCCGATCAGTTTAACATTTCAGCATCTTTCGCTTCACACAAACTCCGCGATCACTTCGATCTCGACTAGCGCGCCGAGCGGCAGCCTGGCTACTTGGATGGTCGAACGTGCGGGCTTGTGTCCATCGAAACCGGCTTCGTAAATCGGGTTCACTTTGGGAAAGTCAGCCATGTCTTGCAGAAACATGGTGGCTTTAACGACATTGTGCACACCGAGGCCGGCGCTGCTGAGCAACGCTTCAATGTTCTTCAGCACTTGGCGCGCCTGGCCTTCCACGTCTTCGGCTTCGATTTTACCGGATGTAGGATTAATCGGAATCTGGCCGGAACAGAAAAGGAGATTGCCGGTGCGGATGGCTTGTGAATAAGGGCCGATGGCGGCGGGAGCGTTGGGTGAGGTGATGATTTGCATGGAAAATTGTTCAGGGTTCGATGTTCAGAGTTCAGTGTTGAATGTTCATTAGCGGCGATCTTTTACCCCGCCACGACAGGCTTGGGTGTAGAATTCATTGCCAGTGCCAAGCGGCAGTCCAAGATCGTGCGTGAGCTGGTAGAGTTTCTTGTAGTCGATGTATTCTGGAAGTCCGCCGGGCGTGGCGACAAACTGGTTGCAGCCGAAGCACATTTCAAAAACTGCAACGACCTGGCCTTTCGCATCGAAGAACATGAACGCATGATGCGGCTTGTAGCAGTTCGTGCGCGTCGCAGCCGGTTGCGAGACTGTGATGTCCGCCAGCAAACGTTGCACCTGCGCCGGCGAGAGCTTCACGCCCTTTGGATCCATCACGCCCTGGTGCATCCGGCCTTGCGCCCAGAACGACGACCGCGCTTCCGCCGTGTAATCATAACAGTAGGCGCGCACTTCCTTGAACGGAACGCCCGGCCAGTTTACCCGCGTGCCCGGTGCGGGTGATGGTGGAGTCTGGCAGGCGGACAAAAGCATTGCGCCTAAAGCCGCGGTCATCATGAGTAGTTTCGGAGAAGTCATGCGCCCTTGCTAAAACAGTTGTTGTCCCCGCCGTCAATCGAAACTCACATCGCACTTTCACCTTGAAGCTTGAAGCTTGACCCTTGAACCTCACGGCTTTCATGCCGCTCAATTTTATCCGCTTCAAGCACGCCCGCTTCTCCGCGCGCTTCCCCGATTCGTATCGCTACTCGCGCAGCCACTACTGGATGGCGCAAGTCGAGGGTGAGCCCGGTCTTTGGCGCGTGGGCTTCACGAAATTCGCCACGCGCATGTTGGGCGAACTGGTCGAGGCGCAGTTCAAACCGGAACTCGGAGGTCTCATCACGCCGGGAGAAGCCATCGGCCACGTCGAGGGCTTCAAGGCCGCGAGCGATGTGCTCTGTGTCATGAATGGAACCTTCGCCGGCATGAACGATGCACTACGGGTGGATGCCTGCATCGTGAAGAGCGATCCATACGAAATCGGCTGGCTCTACTCAGCACGTGGTGAACCAGAGGAGGACTCAATGGATGTGCACGGCTATGTGAAATTGCTGCAGGAAACGATTCAAAAGATGCAGGATGCGGGATATGGGGACTAGCCCGTGTATCCTCACGCGACGTTCCGCGAAGCGGTGTTCCGAGCCTTGCCGCGTGAGGACACGCGGACTAAGTTGCCGCCCATGATCTTCTCCCTCGCCAGCCGCATCGCCACCACCGTGGCTCCGAACTGCCTCGCGAAAGTCGCGTGGAACTTCGGCTTTAAAGGCGCGCGCTCGGTCATGCTCTATAAAAAGCGGATGAAGCAGGGCATTCACTTCCCGCCCTTCCTCTACATCAGCATTCTAAATTCCTGCAATCTCCGCTGTCAGGGCTGCTGGGTGGACGTGGAGGCGCCGCGCAACGCCATCGATCTCAACACGCTCAATCGCACCGTGAACGACGCGCGGGAACACGGGAACAGCTTCTTTGGCATCCTCGGCGGCGAACCTTTCATGCACCCCGAACTGCTCGACTTCCTTGCGCAGCATCCGGATTCTTATTTCCAAATTTTCACCAACGGTCAGCTCATCACGGAAAAGACCGCGAAGGCTTTGCGTCAGCTCGGCAACGCCACGCCGCTGGTCAGCATCGAGGGCACCAGCACCGTGAGCGATGAACGCCGTGGAAATAAAGATGTGCTCAATCGCACCTTGCGCGGCTTGCAGAACTGCCTGGAGCAAAAACTGCTCACCGGCGTGGCTACCAGCCTCTGCAAAACGAACATCGACGACCTGCTCAACGAAGCGTGGCTCGACAGGCTGATCGCCATGGGCGTCCACTACACTTGGTATCACACCTACCGCCCCGTGGGCCCGAAGATCAGCGCGGAACTCGCCCTGAAGCCGGAGCAAATTAAAAAAGTGCGCCGGTTCATTGTCACGCAACGCGCGCGCAAGCCCATCGCCATCGTCGATGCTTACTACGGACACGACGGACATTCGCTCTGTCCCATGGCCACCGGCATCAGCCATCACGTCAGCCCCGGCGGTGCCATTGAGCCCTGCCCGATCATTCAGTTCGCCACGGAGAACATCAAGGACTCACGCGGTGTCTATGAGGCTTTCACCAGCAGCGCGTTCTTGAAAGACTTCCGCGAGACCGCCGCGCAGCATACTCGTGGCTGCATTGTTCTAGAGCGCCCCGACCTCGTGAAACAGCTCGCCGAAAAACACGGTGCGCGTGACACCACCCAGCGCCAGACCGCGATGGCCGAGCTCGAAAGCATGACCCCGCGCGGTAGCCAGTGGATCAAAGAAGAGAACATCGGCGAGAAGCACTGGATGTATTGGCTGGCCAAGCGGTTCTTTTATCAGGACTTCGGAGTGTATCAGACAGACGCAACCCGCTGATTGTAGTTCAATATAATTATTCCGTGTGCTGCGGAATACTCATTTCACAAGATCATCACCCCATCATGTTCGTCGCCCAGCCCACAGTCGATTTTGATCGTCTCCAGCGGCTCGCCGTCATCGGTAATGCTGGCGCTGGAAAATCGACGCTGTGCGGCAAGCTCGGTTCCTTACTCAGGCTTCCAGTCTATTCGCTCGACAGCATCATGTGGCGCGAAGGCTGGGCTCCGGTTCCGGCTGATGAAGTCGCGCGCATCAGCCGCGGCTGGCTTCAGGGCGACCGCTGGATCGTGGATGGCTTCGGCACCTGGGATTTTATTGAGGAAGAATTCGAGCGAGCGGACTCGATTGTATTTCTGGATCATGCACTTGCGATTCACTACGCGTGGGCCATCAAACGACAATTCCGCGACCTGTTCCGCCCTCGGCCCGATCTTCCGAAAAATTGTCCGATGTTCCGCATGACCATTCCGCTGCTCAAGACCATCTGGTTCACTCACAAGCTGGCGCGTCCGCAACTGCTGAAACAACTCGACGCCGTGCGTGATCGCAAACAAGTGATTCACCTGCGTTCCCCGGCGCAGATCCATCAGTTTTTGCAAGCCGTGAAGGCGCATGGATCCGGGCAGACAGACGCGCTCGCTGAGAACTCCCGCCGCGTCCGTCAAGAAAGACCATAGACGGTGTCACTGAATGTGATCATGGAATTGTTCGCTCACTTCGATCCAAAGCTGCCCGTGAATCCGGCGACTCGGGATTTTTTTCAGTTTGTTGATGTCATGATCGCTCAAGGGCAGGAGAACCGCCATCCCGCATTTCTGCAATATACCGTCGTCTGCCGCTGGGCGATTCGGAAACTCGAATATGGCTTCGTCACCCAGGCATTCGCCAATCTTGACGCAGATCATACGCCCTTGCGAGTGCTGGACGTGGGCTGTGGAGTGGTTCCACTCTGCAACTGGATGTCATGCCGCGGGCATGAGGTCGTCGCCCTCGATCCACTGGCGGAAACCATCCAGTTCCTGAGCATCAACGGACTCAACCAGAAATACGGCTCGGACGTCTCCTACCTCCACGGTCGTTGCGAACTTCTTCCTTTTTCCGATGCTTCATTTGATGTGATCACCTGCGTGTCCGTGCTCGAGCACATGGTCCCCGGCAACGACCGGCTCGCACTTCGCGAGATGGCCCGCGTTCTCAAACCCGGCGCTCGATTGATCATCACGTTTGATGTTGCCCCGCGCCGAGATCTGCATGTCGGAGAAGACCCGTGGCCGTCCGAATTGAGGCGTTATGAAGAGCCCTTTGAACCGGAATCTCTGCTACAACTTCTGCGGGAACTGATGTCATGGTTCGACGATTGCCCCACAGAGGCTCCGCAATCCTTCATGGATCTCACATGGGATCAGCTTCACAATTTCTGGTCCGCCAGCCAGGAGCATGACGGAAGAGAAACAGCGCATCGTGAATACCTCGCCATCGGTGCCGTCTTGACGAGAAACCAGACGCCGGTATCCAGCTCATCTTCGGACAGCCTGACACCCTGTCTCGAAGGCCAGGCAACCCTCATTGAACGCGTCGCTTTTTATCAGAAGATGGCCGCAGAGCGACTTTCGAAACTTCAAAAAGTTCAACAAATAGCCTATGAACGGGCTGACCTGATCAAGCAGTTGAAGAGCCAGGCCAAGCTCACATCTCAATTGCCGTTCGGTAAAACGGCACCCTAATCGCAAATCGGCTGATTCGCTGACGGAGCAACCGTCCGCCGAACTCACTTGAGATGCGGCGCTGCGACTGCTTAGTTATCGACCCCTCTGCCAAATATCACCCAGCTTTCACCCCGAGTGCCCGCCTCATCTCAGCCTGACTGGTCAGTCATCCGCCAGGACTTCCCGATTCTCCATCAGGAGGTCCACGGAAAACCGCTGATCTATTTCGACAACGCCGCGACTTCGCAAAAACCGCGCGCGGTGCTGGATGCGCTAATGCACTACTACGAACGCGACAACGCCAACGTGCACCGCGGCATTCACGAGCTGAGCATGCGCGCGACGAACGGCTACGAGGGCGCACGCGAACGCACCGCGAATTTTATCAACGCCGGGAAATCTTGCGAGATCATCTTCACCCGTGGCACCACCGAGTCCATCAATCTGGTGGCGAATACATGGGGCATGGCGAACTTAAAGGAAGGCGACATCATCCTGCTCACGGAGATGGAGCATCATAGCAACATCGTGCCCTGGCAGCTCATCGCGAAGCGCACGGGCGCCAAACTCGCCTACGTGCCCGTGACGGGCGATGAGGGACAGCTCGATTTTGAGGCGCTCGACAAGCTGTTCACGCCGCAGGTGAAGCTGTTCGCGTTCACGCAGGCATCGAACACGCTGGGCACGGTGAATCCCGCGAAGGAACTCTGTGCGAAAGCGCGCGCACTCGGCATCACGACGCTGGTGGATGCAGCACAGAGCATCGGCCATATGCCGGTCGATGTGCAGGACATCGGCTGCGACTTCCTCGTATTCTCCGGTCACAAGATGTGCGGTCCTACGGGCATCGGTGTGCTCTGGGGCCGCGAAGAACTGCTCGAAAAAATGCCGCCCTGGCAGGGCGGTGGCGACATGATCTCCAGCGTAGATTTTTTTGAGTCGCGCTGGAACACGCTGCCGCACAAGTTTGAAGCAGGCACGCCGGACATCTCGGGACCGATTGCACTGCATACGGCCATGGATTATCTCGATGCCATAGGTCGCGATAAAATCTTCGCTCATGATCAGGAGCTCGCGGCTTACGCTTATCAGCGGTTGAAGGAGATTCCGCATCTCCGTGCGTTCGGACCGCACAGTGGTCGCTCCGGGCTGGTGAGTTTTGTATTGCCGGAAGTTCATGCGCATGATGTGGTCACACTGGCGGATCATCGGGGGCTGGCGCTACGTGGCGGTCATCACTGCAATCAGCCGCTGATGCGCAAGCTCAATGTGAACTCGACCGCCCGGGCCAGCTTTTATTTTTACAACACGATGGACGAGATCGACCGCATGATCGTAATCCTTTTGGAAATCCAACAATACTTCAGCCGTGGATCTTGATGAACTTTACAAGGAGGTGGTCCTCGACCACTGCCGCCGCCCGCGCAACTTCGGCGAAATGCCGGATGCAGGCAATGGCTGCTCCCTTTGCATGGCCTCGGCGTCGATGATGACGCAGAAGATCAAGAACAAACCGCGCGCGAATGCTGAGTCGTTGTGGACCAGTCTGCATGACATGCTCACCGCGCGTGAGGAGCCAAAAGACCTCGATGACAAGCTCGGCGATCTCCAGGTTTTGGTCGGCGTCCGCAAGTTTCCCATGCGCGTGAAATGCGCCACGCTCCCCTGGCAGGCCTTGAAACAGGCGCTGGAAGAGAATAAATCTGCGTAAGCAGAGCATGTCTACGAACGCAAAACTTTTGTATTGCCGCTGCGCCTACGCGCAAGTGGTGCCGCAGGCGGTAAAAGACGAGGTGCTGATGAAGTTGTGCGAATCCGTCGCGGGCTTTGAATCCGTGGCTGATCTCTGTGAGATGGCCGCGCATCGGGATGAACGGCTGAAAGCCCTCGCAGCGAATGGACCGCTCCGCATCGCGGCATGTTATCCGCGCGTGGTGAAAGGTTTATTCACCCAGTGCGGCGCACCGCTGTCGGATGATGCCGAGATTCTCAACATGCGCGCGCAGACGGCTGATGAAGTGACTGCGGGAATGTTGTGCGATGCATGAAACTTGAAACGTTCTTCATAGACGCGCTGACTTCTGCCCGCCGACTTTTTTTATGATCACCCACACCCACCGCCCGCTCCGCCTCGTCCTCTATGAAGGCGAGGGAGCTATCACACTCTCCGCTGAAGCGCGTGCAAAGGTCATGGCTGCGCTGCTGGACAAGGGTTACGCGGTGACTCGTGCGACCGCGAACGGCACTGCAGCGATGCCGCATGACGACCGCAGCCTGCTGGTGCTCGGCTTGTTTCCTGATCAAAAGGCACCGGTGCTGGTAGACTCGACTGGCAAGGTGAACATCGAGGCGCGAGACATCACCGGACTCGACGCCGAGAGCGTGGTTTTGCTTGTGGAAAAAACTCGCGGCACCACGCCGATGAACCAGCCGGGCGTGTGGAAGCCGTGGTTCCCGGTGATCGATTACTCTCGCTGCACCAATTGCATGCAGTGCCTGAGCTTCTGCCTTTTTGATGTCTATGGCGTGAGCGGCGATGGAAAAATTCAGGTGCAGAACAACGACAACTGCAAGACGAACTGTCCCGCGTGCAGCCGTGTCTGTCCGGAGGTCGCGATCATGTTTCCCAAATACTCCGCCGGCCCGATCAATGGCGACGTGGTCAGTGAAGCCGACCTCGGTCGAGAGAAGATGAAGGTGGACATTACCAGCCTACTCGGCGGCGATATCTATGCGCGTCTCCGCGACCGCAGCGTGGCCGCAAAAAGTCGCTTTTCCAAGGAGCGCAGTCCTGACAAGGCGCTGGAAGAACGGAAAAAATGTCTCACAAAGATGGCGCAGGATGGATTCATACCCGCGGAAGTGCTGGCGGCGCTGCCCTCGCCCGAGGAAATCATGCGCAAGGCGGAGGAAGCAAAGGCGAAGGCCGCGGCCGCGCTTGAGGCGTAATTTATAAAAGTCCCGGCTTTATTTGCCAGGTTTTGCGCAGATCTTGCAAGACATCCTCTGCTTTGCTTGTTTACATATCACGCATCCGCATGTCCACCGTCGCCGTCCGCTCCGCCCAGCTTCCACCGTCCGTGCCAATCACGGTGCGCCGGTTTCGTCAGCCGAAGAAGAACATCCCGCAGACGAAGTCGGAGCGCGATCGCATTCTTGGTCTGGTCCGAAACTATGTGGAAACGAACAAGCTGGTGCCGCCGATGCCGCTCGATGAACTGCGCACCCATGCGGAGCGCATTCTCGCGGATCACCAGATTGATGCCATCCATATTGATTATGTTGGCGTGCTGATCGGCAACGAAGCCTGGCGCGAAACGCTGGCGACCATCCCCTACGAGAAACGCTTGCTGCTGATGCCGAAGTGCCTGCGCATCGAAAGCAAATGCCCTGCGCCCTTTGATGAATTTGGCCTGCTCTGCAAACAGTGCGGCCTCTGCACCATCCAGGATTTTCAAAACGAAGCGGAGCGCCTCGGCTACGCGGTGCTGGTCGCGGAAGGCAGCGCCATCGTGATGTCGCTCATTCAAACAGGCAAGATCGAAGCCATAGTCGGCATCTCCTGCCTGCCGGTGCTGGAGCGCACGTTCCCCTATGTCGAAGCTGCGGCCATTCCCGCCATCGCGGTGCCATTGCTTCAGGATGACTGCATCGATACCACGGTCGACATCGACTGGGTCTGGGATTTCATTCATCTCACCAGCGACGACAAAACGCGTCGTTTGAATCTGAACGCGCTGCAAGACGAGGTGAAGCAATGGTTCACGCGTGATGCGCTCGACACGCTGCTGGGCAAGCCGCAAGACAAGACCGAGGAAATCGCGCGCGACTGGCTGGCCCGCGCCGGCAACCGCTGGCGTCCCTTCCTCACCGTCGCGGCGCATCAGGCATTGCGGAGTGATCCCGAAGGGCCGTTGAGCGATGATTTGAAAAAAGCCGCGATCGCCGTGGAGTGCTTCCATAAAGCCTCGCTGGTGCACGACGACATCGAAGATAACGACAAGGAACGCTACGGCGAAGCCACGCTTCATGAAGAACACGGCGTTGGTGTCGCGTTAAACGTGGGTGATTTGTTGATCGGCGAAGGCTATCGTTTGCTGGCTGATAATTTTCTCTCGCCGGTGGTGCGTTGCGCGATGCTCAAAATTGCGGCCGTGGGCCAGCGCGAACTCTGCCGTGGCCAAGGCGCGGAATTGCTCTGGGACAAGCATCCCGTGGCGCTCACCAGCACCCAAGTGCTGGAGATTTTCCGCAGCAAAACCGCGCCGGCTTTTGAAGTCGCGCTTAAAGTTGGCGCGGCCATCGCCGGCCAGCTGGAAGAAACCGAAGATGCGCTTCACGACTACAGCGAGGCGCTCGGCATCGCCTATCAGATTCGCGATGACCTCGATGATCTCGGTGAAGACTCCGCCGCCGACAATTCCGTGGCCATCCGTCCTAGCATCGTGCTGGCCCTTCTCCGCGAGCGCGGCCAAGGCGAAATAAAAGCCGTGATGGAAAAGCTCTGGAACGGCGAGCTCGAAGCACCGCCCGACAAAGCCTCGATCCGCGAGTGGGCGCAAACTAGCACCGCACACGAAAAAGCGATGCTGTTGCTAGAAAGCTACAAGGAGCAAGCCATCCGTTCTTTGCAGGCCGTGGAGAATGCGAATCTCAAAGGCTTGTTGCGCCGGGTGATCGGAAAAATTTTCAACGATCTGGAGATCAAAGGCTGGTGCCGTGAGTTCGAAGTGAAGAATGCTGCCGCGCAGGCGAAGGAAGCAGATGCGGTGGCGGTGTAGCACAGGGAAGGGATGTGCTGTGAACACAAAAAGGTAGTCGCGGGGTTGAAACCCACGACTATTATTAATTACCGAGCAGCAAGCACACGCGCAGGGCGGCACTTATATTAATTAAATACTCCGATAGTTATGTCGTTGTCCGTCCCTTGGTGAAGAGCCGGTAAACTATCAACAGCAAGATTGCTCCCACCACCGAGGCAAGAAAGCCAGCAGGCTGGTCTTCAGTATACCAACCAAGAGAACGACCCAAAAATCCCGCGACAAGTGCTCCCACGATTCCAATCAGAATTGTGACAATGAAGCCGCCGGGATCTTTGCCGGGCATTAGGAATTTTGCGATTGCTCCAACAATAAGGCCAATTAGTAACATCCAAAGGAAACTCATGATAAGTATGGTAGGTTAAGTGTTTTTATCGATTGTGCCATCGTTGGCTTGCCACTGCTAAGTAAGCGAAAGTATGATTTGAATTTAATGTCTATTTTCCACGCTGATGTTGCAGCAGCTTCCCGGCGGCCAGCGTCAGCGCACCGAGCACCACGGGGTTTCCCATCGCTTTTACAAACCAGGGCTTCTCCGCCACAGCCTGCTGCAACGCCTCCGGCTTTTCGCGGCGGGCGTAATCCATGACTCGGGCAGCGTCATCGCCGCTCATCTTGTTCGGATCTGTCGAGCCCAGGCCCAGCATTCTGGCGATGCCACTCAGCGCACCGCCGCCACCCAGCGAACCCAACAGTCCGCCAAGCAGACCCTTGCGCTCTTCTGGCGGAGCTTGAGAGATAGCTGTGCTCGCTGCCTGGTGAAATTGATCGTCCGGCATCTTGCCAAGATATTCCGTCGCGCTCTGCTGGTAGGTTTTGTTGTCGAAGGCGGAGTCGTCGGAGTGGGTCGAAACGAAACGGTCGTGATACTGAGCGGCTTCGCGATCATCCACAGTTTTATCTCCGCCAAAGCGGCTCATGAAATCATCAACAGTTCCAGGCATATGTTTATTTGTTTAGGTTTGGTGAAGGGGCCAAATGTGAGGCAGCTATTTTTCCGGCGTGTAAGTCATATCGCGGGTGCGGGAATTCAGGCGGCCAGTGCCAATTTTGTGCGGCGGATTCGATGGTGTATAAACAATAACCGTCGCATCCTCGCCGGGAAACTCAGTCGCCATTTTGCCGAGCATGATGCGCATCAATGCCGGGATTTTGTCCATTTCCACAGAGCGATCCAGCACCAGGCCGAGTTCGTTTTGCTCATTCAAGAGTGCGCGATCAATGGTTCGCCCTTCGGGGTCCGCCTCGCGGATTCGGTTGAGAAAGGCAATTTGACGCTGCTTGAGATCCAGGGCTTCGTTGGTTGATGTCGTGCGCGTGCGCTCGCCAGATGGCGATACTGTAGCCGAAGGCGGCTGATCGCAGCCGGTCAACAGGGTCAGGAAGCCCGCCGCGAGGAATGACGCGAGATAGAAACGGGATGATGCGGGCTGCATGGTGGGAGAGTTCACGGATCAACAACAATCTTTTGAATCCGCTAAGTGTGTCGCGAAACCTGCTCAGCGTATATGGGGCAAAACCCTACGCATTATTTGTGGGCGCTGCTCTCACCGCTCTCCTTTATTCATCTGATTTTCATTGGTCGATGGATCTCACGGATCACATTCACCGTATCCTCTCCCAGATCTCCCGTCCCGGCACGAGGGCGGCGATGACGAGTCCGGCGAGGAACCATTCGCAGAGATGATCGGCGAGGTTGATGAGCGTATGGTGCAACGGAGCTTCGAACCAGATCAACAGCGGGACATCACTGACCAGTCCGGCAAATAATCCGGCGATGGCGCAGAAAAATATCCGCTGCACATAATCCAATCGCATGGTCCAGCTCAAGAGCAGGGCGATGATGAAACAGGCGGCAAAAGAGCGGGCGAAGGCCAGGCTGAGATTCACGATCATGTTCATCGGCTTCGGTCCTGGCCGAATGATGCCGTAAAAGTAGGGGCCGTCAGCATGCGCTTGGAGCGCGGCACGATTCCGTGCTTTGCTCTCTTCGCTGGGGGCGCGTTCACCGACGACGGTGCCGAGTGGCAGCATGAACATGCCAGATGTCTGGCCATTGTGCTCCAGCACTGCGCCCGCATCAGCCTTGATGATTTCACCCACTGCGGCCTCATCGGCAAATCTGTTCAGCGTGCCGCTGTGCCACTCCAGACCCATCCATGAAATCGCTCCCCAAGCCACGCAAATAATGGCACCGAACAACGCTGCCAGCAGTATTTTAGACATCTTGATCCGAGGCTAGGCAGTTCACGGATAAAAGGCAAGCGGCAAGACGCCCCTACCAAGCTGCGTTTTACCCGGAACAGATTGTTGCAATATCGTCACTTTGGTATTTTGCTTCAATCCCACGTCATTTTATCCCATGTCAGCACCAGCCGTCTCCGTTCCGTCGTCTTCAGCTCACACGTTGCGCAATGCCGTCATTCGCCTGGCCGGTAATTCGCAGGATGGCATTCAGTCCATCGGCGGATTCCTCGCCCGACTCGCCGGACGCACCGCCCAGGAGGTGATGACTTACATGACCATTCCCTCCACCATCAGTGGCGGGCCTTCCATCTTTCAAGTTCATCTCGGTTCCGGTGAAGTGCTCACTGCAGGCGATGATGCGGACGTCCTGGTTGCGTTTTACCAGCACAGTTACGACAGCCACATCAGCGCGCTGCGCAACGGCGGCATCTGCCTCTACGACAGCGGCGAGGTGACTGAAATCAAGCACGAACGCGGCATTCATTACTTCGGCATTCCTTTCACCGCAGCCACAGTCGAAGCCCTCGGCGGATCAGCCAGAGATCGCGGAAAAAATATGCTGGTGCTGGGTCTGATCTGCGCCGTGTTCGGACTCGACAAAGACAAGCTGGTCACCATCGTCAGCCGCCAGTTTGGCAAGAAAGATGAAAGCGTGCTGCGCAACGCCTTGCTCGCCTTCGATGCCGGTTATGCCTATCAGATTGGCGACCTCGAAAAATTCACGTTCGTGCCCGGTGAAGCTCAAGATGCCAACCGCATCAGCACTGATGGCAACCAGATGCTCTCCCTCGGACTGCTGGCGGCGGGTGTGCGCTACGGCTCAGCTTATCCGATCACTCCGTGGTCGCCCATCATGGAAACATTGCGCAGTGAACTGCCGAAATACGGCGGCGTCTTTGTGCAGGCGGAAGACGAACTCGCCGCCGTGAGCATGGCCATCGGCGCGGCGTTCGCCGGCCATCTCGCCATCACCGGCAGCAGCGGTCCTGGCATCTCACTCAAGCAGGAAGCCCTCGGCTATGCCAGCATGGCGGAACTGCCGCTCATCGTGGTGAACGTCCAACGCGGCGGTCCCTCGACCGGTTTGCCCACAAGCGTGGAACAGTCCGACTTGATGCAGGCGATCTACGGCAGCCACGGTGACACGCCGCGTTTCGTGCTGGCACCGAAAGATGTGGAAGACTGCTTCTACATCGCGCTCGAAGCCGGACGCATCGCACGGAAATATTCCTGCCCCGTCATCATTCTTAGCGACCAAGCTCTCAGCAGTCGCATCGAAGCCTTCACAGAACCGGATGTCGACAAACATTGGGTGGAGCCGTCGCTCGATCTCTCGCCGCGTGGTGAAGATTTCCGACCTTACCCGCTGGATAAAACCACCAGGCACGCGCCTCCCGGCACCAAAATGGCCGCAGGCAAATATCCGCACATCTCCGGTTTGGAACACGACGAATGGGGTCATCCCAGCGGCAACGCCAAGATGCACCAGGAGATGACCAACAAGCGACGGCAAAAATTGCTGGATGCCGCCGCGGAATTTCCGCTGCCGGAAATCCACGGTGAAAGCGCTGGTGACGCGCTTCTCATCGCTTGGGGCAGCGCCTGGGGCCCGGTCAAGGAAGCCACTGATCGTCTCCGCTCAGAAGGTTACCATGTCGGCGCGGCCAACATGCGTCACCTGCACCCCATGCCCAATGGCCTGGAAAAAATCATTGCGGGCTACAAGCATGTGATCGCAGTCGAGATGAACGATTCCGGTGCCTACGGCTTCGGTCAGCTGGCCATGCTGCTGCGCGCGCGTTATGCCGATCCCAAGATCAAATCCGTCTGCAAGACCGACGGCCTGGCCTTCCGCGTTCGTGAGATCGTCACCGGCGTGGAAAAGCATCTCGCTGCGAACTGATTGGATTCATCGCTCATCATTCATCACTCATTATTTTTTGTTATGTCCACCGCCATCGACACCACCACCGCAGCGCCCGTCGCTGAAAAGCTCACCAAGAAACAACTCATAGCCGACCACCCGACCTGGTGTCCTGGCTGCGGCGATTTCGCGGTGCTTGCGGTCTTTTACAAAGTGCTGGAAAAACTCCAGATTCCTCAGGAGAAGATCGTCGTGGTCGCTGGCATCGGCTGCTCGTCGCGTTTCCCGTATTTCATGAATACCCACAGCCTGCATTTCATCCATGGTCGCGCCCTGCCGCTGGCCACGGGTATATCTTTGAGCCGGCCGGACGTTCATGTGTTCGTGTTTGGCGGTGATGGCGACGGCTTCTCCATCGGGGGCAATCATCTCAATCACGCCGCTCGGAAAAACATCCGCCTCACTTATGTGATCATGGACAATTTTGTTTATGGCCTGACCAAGAACCAGACCAGCCCGACCACGCCCATCGGCCGCAAGTCCAAGACCGATCCCGTCGGCGCCATCGACCGCCCGATCAATCCCATGAAACAGCTCCTCGCATCTGGAGCGACCTTCATCGGCCGCACCCATGCGACGCAAGTGAAACACATGGACGAACTTTTCACCCGCGCCATTGAGCACGATGGATTCAGTGTCATCGAATGTCTCAGCGAGTGCACCATGTTTTATCCGGGTGCCTTCGATGACGGCAATCCGCGCAAAGGTGGTGCGTTCGATGTCATTGATGAAAAACAGCATGACGTGAAAGATGATGTCGCCGCGTTCAAGCTGGCGGATCTGCCCAGCCCCGGCAAGTTCGGCGTCTTTTACCAAGTGAAGCGCCCGACGAAGAACGAGCTGGAGCAGCGGTGGATTGATGACTCCCAGGCAAAACTCGGCGGTGCGTCGCAGAAAGATATTCTGAAGAAGCGTTTTGAGGCAATGAGATAAGACAAGGATGAATTCAGAAGGATGAGGGATGAAATTCCCATCCTTCCGCCTTCATCCTTCTGCCTTTCAATGATCCACACCCTCGATCTTCGCTTTCAGAATACGCCCGGCATCATCGCGGCATTTCTGATTGAATCGGGTCGCGATCTTGCATTGATCGAAACTGGCCCGGCTTCAACGCTGCCAGTTTTGCTTGAGCTAATAAAAGCGCGGGGATTTGCGCCCGAGGCGATCAAGCAGGTCTTCGTCACCCACGTTCATCTCGATCACGCCGGTGCCGCAGGCTGGTGGGCGCAACAGGGAGCAACGGTGTATGTTCATTCGCGTGGTGCGCAGCACTTGATCGCACCCGAGAAACTCATCGCCAGCGCACGGCGCGTCTATGGGGACAAGTTTGATTCCCTCTGGGGCGACATGATCCCTGCGCCAGCCGACAAAATCATCACGCTTGCCGACGGCGATACGGTGAAGATCGGCAAGATGAAAATCACAGCGCTCGATACTCCGGGTCATGCGCGACATCATCTGGCCTACGTTTGCGAGGGCGCGTGCTTCACTGGCGATGTCGCGGGCGTGCGGTTACAGGGCTGTGATTATCTCAGTGTCGCCGCTGCGCCACCGCAATTCGATCCGGTAGCCTACCTCGACTCCATCACCCGGCTGCACGATGCTAATTTTCAAAGGTTATATCTCACCCACTTCGGCGAGGTCACAGAAGTATCGTCTCATCTAACCCGATACGCCCGACGCGTCGGTCTGGTTACGGATGCGGTCAAATCGCTCATGGACCATCAACTCGCGGGCGATAACCTGCGCGCAGCTTACACGAAGCTGGAGCACGATACGGCCATGGAGATCGGCGTGAGCGAGGTCGATTGGTTGCGTTATGAACTGGCGAATTTTACCGGCATCAGCGCGGAAGGGATCGCCTTGTTTCACGAAAAGAATCCGCAGGCATAGAGCTTCAAACAAATGGGTGGCAATGCCTTCGCTGGCAGGAGATACTTCCACTCGAAATGAGCGATTACACACAGCCTGCCACTTTGTCGATCGTAAAGCGAGATGCTTCGACATCAGGCAGATTATTGATCCTCATTGCGATTCTGGGTTTCATTTTGACCTGCCCAGTTTTTTCTGATGACGATCCACGGGTGATTGCTCTGGACGTCGTGACCAGCAATGCAGCTACTGGCGACGGTGGCAATGCATGGGGCGGACATCAATGCCGGATCGTGCGCACGTCCGACGGAGTCTTCACCGCTTATACTGTGAGCGGCAAAAACGACATGAGCAGGGAGTGGCGGCTCGCCTGGCGTCAGGATGATAAGTGGAAGGTGGTCGCAGCCGGTCTGGCCGGGCGGGAGCCGGTGAACCTGCTGGCGTCACCTGATGGAACTTTGCAGGTCATCGGCTGGCCGGAAGGAAAGGCAGTTCGATGGACAGGCAAACCGAGCGGGGGCAAGATCACGATGACTGAAAGTCCCGTGCCTGGGCTCAGCGAGGGACACTGGCCATACGGCTCTGCAGGAATCGATAAAACAGGTTTGCTTTGCGTGCTCTCCAGTGAAGGAGAAAAGCCGGGGGCGTTTCGGTGGGCAATGCTTGATCCCCAATCAAATGAATGGACTACCGGGATCGTGCCGCAGGATTATCGGCACTGTTATACCTATGTGATTCCGGACGCCAAAGGCAGTCTCGCTTTGGTTTCGACCCGCGATGTCCGCTGGAAGATGCTGGGTTATACGAAACCGAAAGATCAGTTCGAATATGTCTTCAATGAATTCAGCGGGTGGCGCAGCGGCAATCCTGCGAGCGACCCGTTGCGCAAGATTTTCTCTCTGGAGGAAAAACCGACTGACCGGGATCCAGTCGCGATGTGCAGCGCTCAAGATGTCTGGCTCGATAGCAAAGACCGCCTGCATGTTTTTTATCGCAGGGCTGGAAAGGGCACCGGCTGGGGAGAGGAAGGGCGATACGCGGTTTTTTCTCCCGGGGGCAAGATGCTGTCAGATGAAAAAACGCCCTGGTCAGCCGGATTAATGTGCCGCATTTTTCAGGATGACCGCGGCCGGTTTTATTTTCTCGGCTCGGACAAAGTCATTTACAACGGCGGAACGGAGGGCGTTTCCTTCAAAAATAAAACGAAGCTGAAGTTGGGCCGGGAACTGGTGGAAGAAGCGGGCTATGGCATCTCCGCGCCACGCACCGGAACAGCACTGGGAAATATTTTGGATGTCGTGTTTCCATCTGCCGGCGGCGCCAAATGGATTTATGCGCGTATCCTGCTCTATGGAGGTGACGCGCAGCCAGTTCGCGCCAAGCCTTGATCAGTTGCTCGCGTTACGAGCGCGGTCGCTCGCGTTTAGTGGCGAAGGCACCCACACTGGCTTGAAGATGCGCGATGCCCACGGCGATCGCGTCCGCCGCGTCCGGTGGCGGAGTCTCGCGCAGGCGAAGCATCGAGCGCACCATGAAGGCCACTTGGTCTTTGCCTGCAGCACCGCGTCCGACTGCGGCCTGCTTTACTTCGCGAGGCGCGTAATCGAAGACCGGCAAACCGTGTTCCGCAGCCGCGATCAACACGGCGCCGCGCACACTGCCCAGTGTGATCGCGGTCTTGAAGCTCTGCACATAGATAGTGGACTCGATGGCACATTCCACGGGCTGAAGCCGCTTGATGACATCGGACAATTGCTCGCGGATCGCGAGCAGACAGCCGGAGTGAAGCAACTTCGCAGAGTTGACGATGACACCATAGCCTGCGGAGACGATGCTTTTGCCATCGGCTTGCAGCACGGCCCAACCCGTAGTCCGCCACGCGGGATCCACGGCCAGCACGCGCAGCGGTTCAGGCATGGGCTGGCGTTGCGGCTAAAAGTTGTAGCGCAGTTTCTTGCTCGAACGGCTCCGGCGGCGGAACAAGGCATCGAGTGACAGCCAGCCCGGGCCGGAACAGGCCACGGTGATCGCGATGAAAAAATACAGCAGGGAAATCTCTGAACCGGACGGGATGCCGTTGCGATTGCAGACGATCAGCGAGCCCAGTGCGATCGGTATCAATAAAAAGGCACAAACTCTCGTAAGAAATCCCAGCAGCCAGCCCAAGCTGATCAGAGCAGCCACGGCCACGGTCAACAGAGCGAGAAACTTGGAAAACGGCAGGCCCGCCTTGGTAAACAGATCAATCATGGCCCACGCCTTTGCATTCCACAGTGCCTGGAAGGCCAGCGGTATCTGCGACCAGACATGTTGATAAAGCAGAACCAACGCCGTGCCGAGGCGTAACGGAGTCACGCCGATGAGGTTGGCGATGCCTGTCCGGGATGGATCATTGGAGGAAAACATGGTGCCTGAAATCAAATATCACTGGAGAATTTCACGAGGTCACCGGCCTTGAGTTCCACGCCTCCGCTATGGGCGTAGAAGCGCCGCACGCCGTCCCGGGTGACGTGAATCGCACGGGCATCACCTTGTTTGATGCGGTCGCCAACATAGGGCAGGGCGCTGTCGGCATTCATGTTGTCGAACCACTGAATGACCCCCGGCGAGCGCACTGCTCCAGTGACTGTGACCAGTGACACATCCTCGATGCTAAAAAGTTGCACGGTGACAGTGGAGTCGCCGTATTCCCGGCTGAACGCGGCCTCGATGGCTTTGATCGCGTCATATGCACTGCGTCCTCCGACGTGGACCACGCCCGCGTTCTTGAACTGCAGGTTTCCTTTTTGATCCACCATTACGCTGCCGGCAAAAGCTTTGGTGGGAGAAATAAGATTGCGGTAAACCGCGATTTTAAGCGTATGACCGGATGTGAGCGGCCGCCGCACATCGAAAGATACCTGGGGATCTTCTGCAACGGGGGTGCCGCTGGTGAAGGGCACTTTGACTTTTGGCATCCAGCTGCAGCCTGCCGCAGCGAACACAGCTGCGGTGAGCGAGAGTATATAAACGAGTCGCGTTTGCTTCATTGGGGCACGCACCATCAGTCGGGCGCGCCGCGTTGACAAGCCAGAAGTGTGCGGGCTTTTCAGGCCTCTACCAGCTCCGCATAAAGGCGGGCCATGCCGTGATCAGCCAAGCGCCGTGCGAGCAGGGGCTCATGGCGAACCAGCTCGTGCGCCAGGATGTGCAATCGCACTTCCTCGCGAGGACTGAGTGGTGGGGCGGCGGGCCGGAGTGTTGCTGCCTCATCAGTGAAGGCAAACGGCTCTGGGAGTTGGGTGGAGGAGGGAGCCAGGGAGGTCATGGGGATGGTAGTTGAAAAAATAATCACGGCAAAATTTCGACGCCTCCGTCTTCTTTGACGCGCCAGCGGCGCTCGGCGAGCTGCCCTTTGGCGATCAAATCCTGAATGGTGGAACTGACCAGGCTGCGAGTCACTTCCTGGATGGTATTGCCGAAAGTGCCCTTCGCGGTCAGATCCAGAAGATATTGCCTGATTTGCGGCGCGACCGAGATGGTCATGCTGGTGGTTCCGACGGTGTTGGCTGGTCTGGACATCGCGATTGTGGGTCGATTAAAACCCGATAACGGTGCCGTTTTTATCCTTTTAGTCGGTTTAGGTCAAGGCTTAATTGTGTTTTAACCCCATATAAATCAGTTTGTTACGGATATCTTAAATAGTTATTCCGCAGACTTTCAAACTGAATCTTGAGAGCTTTCTGTTCACTTTTTGCTGCTGCTTCGGTTGCGAGCCGATCGACCTTTCGCGTCGGGTGAAAGCTGCGGCCAGGCTGCGGCATGCAATTAAATCAATCAAGATGCAGGCGCTGAGGCGCTGACAGCAACTGTTTCACCAAGAAACTGGGCGCCGTGATTCACGACGATCATGGTGCCATTCGGGAGATAACCCAGGGCTTGATGTCTTTCCTTGCCGGGCTTTACGAGGGCGAGATCGAGTTCATCACCGGGACAAAGTTCTGGCTGAAGCGCGGCAGTGAGGTGGTTAAAGTTCAGGACACTGACGCCGCGAGCCTGGGCGACCTTGCCGAGATTTACGTCGTTGGTCAGCAGGCGTGCATTGAGTTCGCGCGCCAGCGTGACCAGCAGCGTATCAACCGGCTCGTCATGATGGATGCCGTTTTCATGAACGGTGAGATCGACACCGCGCGTTTCGCGCAAAAGTTGCACGCAGTCGAGTCCGCGCCGGCCGCGTGCGCTCTTTATTTCGTCGCGCGAATCCGCCAGACGCTGAAGTTCATCGAGCAGGAAGCGCGGGATGACAAAGTTTCCGGTGAGGAATCCAGTGGCAAAAACTCCGGGCAGCCGGCCATCGATGATGATGTTGGTGTCCAAGAGCATCGGTTCGCCTTCGGATGCGTCGCGCCGGAAACGGACATAGGGGATGATGAAGGAAAACTGGTCTCGTTCACTGCGCAGAGCGAGAGTGATGCCGAGAAAGCCGAAGACGAGATAGGTGCCTACTTCGATGATGCTGCGAATGGCTTCTGAATCTTCATGGCTGCGAAACCAGGGCAGCTCGAAGATGCCGATCTTGGTCACGAGCCAGGCGCAGAACAGTCCGGTCATCAGCCCCAAAGTGCTGAAGGAGAAATCGCGAAACGAGAACTTGGCCAGCAACGCGTCCACCAGCACGAAAAATGCACCGGCTGCGGCGCCGCAGAGCATGCCTAGCCAGAGCGGCTGCTTGACCCCGCCTGCGATGGCCGCCCCCAGCAAGACTGCCAGGGTGAAGAATAAAGTGCGGGCAAGCCGGATGGACCAAGGCGCGGACATGGGGGAATCAGAAGCTACAAAAGAAAAATCACAAGTCCCAATAATATGGATTGCTCATCATCAGAAAATTCATCGCTTGGTTCCGGTCAGTGGACGGGTGACATGCGGGGCTTCGTCTTTCCTGGCGGTTTCGCTTTTGCCGGTGTCGTCGCGATAACGCAGGATGCCGTGCTCGCGCAGGTTGGTGATGAGTGCGGTAAATTCTTCCCTGAGCTTTGAATCTTTCAACAAGGCGGAAAGGAGGCCGTCGCCCTGGCGCATATCTTCTGCGGCCCCACCGATGGCGGCGGCGCTTTTATCCACCGTTTTCATCGCGGAATCAGCGCTGTCCATGACCTTGTCGGCTTTGGCGGCGACGCTGTCGATCTTTGTGAAGGCGGGGTCGAGTTTTTTAACGCTCTCTTCAAAGGTCTTCGCGGCGTTCTTGAAACTGGCCACCGCGCTCTTGAGGTCGCCGCTGGTGTCGTCGTTGAGAGTTTTTTCATCAAGCCGGGTGATGACGTTGTTGAGGTGCTTGAACGACTCCTTGAGTTCTTTGGTCGATGAGTCGGAGAGCACGCCTTCGTTAATTTTCTTTAAGCCTTCCCGCAGATCTTTGATGGCGGCGCGCATGTCCTCCAGAGCCACGTCGACTTTTTGGCTGAGTTCCACGGCGGTGTTTTGCAGGGCTCCGAGTCCGCCTGAGGGGACGCCTTCAATCACGGTGTCCGGGGCGATGTAGTTCACGGATGCCTTGCCACTGGGTTTGATTTCGAGAAAGGCATCGCCCAGCAGGCCGGAAGTGCCGATGCTGAATTTCGCATCCGCCGGGATCTTGATGTCGCTGTAGATCATAAGCGGAATGATGACGCCGGTGAAGGTGGCGTTGAAGCTCGGCTTGTCGCTGGCCTTGCCGATTTTCCTCCCGCCGAGCAGCACTGGAGTGCCGTCCTTGATGCCGGTGCCGTCGGGAAGAGTGACTCGGATGGCGTAGGTGCCCTTGAACAATTCTCGCACGCTGCTGAACTGAAGGATCAGTGTGCCGAGCAAGAGCAGGCCGATGGTCAGGAACAGTCCGACGAGCAGTTCGGTTTTTTTGTCGCGTTCGTCCATATGATTGTTTTTTCGATGCTGAATTATCCCTGGAGGTGGCTTCTACCTTCGATGAAATCTTGAATCTCTGCGTCCTGCGAGTTTCGCAGTTCATCGGGTGTGCCGCAGAAATGGATGACGCCGCACTTGAGCATGGCGATGCGGTCGGCGATTTTGAAGACGCTTTTCATGTCGTGGGTCACGACGATGGAGGTGACCTGGAAGCGGCGCTGGAGGCGCATGATGAGCTGGTCGATGACATCGGCCACGACGGGGTCGAGGCTGGCGGTGGGTTCATCATAGAGCACGCATTGCGGATTGGCGACCACGGACCGGGCGATGCCAGCGCGTTTTCTCATGCCGCCGGAGAGGTTCACGGGCAGCTTTTCTTTGTGCTCCTCCAAGTCGACGACCGCCAGAGCATCATGAACGCGCTTTTGGATTTCGGCGCGGTCGCGAACGCCAGACTCGACCAGGGGAAAAGCGACATTTTCTGCGACGGTCATGGCGTCGAACAGGGCGGCGTTCTGAAAGAGGAAGCCGAATTTTTTGCGGGTGACTGAGAGCTGTCGTTCGCGGAGGCCGTTCACACTGACGCCATCGACGATGACGCTTCCGGCATCTGGTTTGAGCAGACCGATGAAATGTTTCATCAGCACGGTCTTGCCTTCGCCGCTGGGACCGATGAGCACGAGGGTCTCGCCCCGATACACGGTGAGATTCACGCCGCGCAAGACCTGCTGTTTGCCGAATTTTTTCACAAGGTCACGCACTTCGATGAAGACGCGATCCTTCGGAGGCTGGGCAACCACGTCGACCGCTGGATTCTTGAGTTCGCTCTTTATCATGATGCGACTCCCATTGGAAAAATGTAGTTCAGCAGGATGCTGAGGAAGAAGTTGACGATGAGCAGGGCCAGCGAGGAGAACACCACCGCGCGCGTCGTGCCGATGCCGACGCCGACCGCGCCATTTTCTGCGGTGAGTCCTTGATGACAGGAGATGAGAGTGATCAGGATGCCGAAGACGAAACCTTTGATCATGCCGCAGAAGAGATCGGTTTCGTTGGTGTGCTCGAAGACGTGGTTCCAGAACCAGCGTTGCGGAATGCCGAAGCCATATACGGCGGCGCAGTGGGAAGCCAGCAAGCCAAAAGTGATGCTTTCCGCCACTAGGAAAGGCATGGAGATCAGCATGGCAATGAAGCGCGGCAGCACCAGATAGTCCACGGGGTGCACCGCCATGACCCGGAGCGCATCGATTTGTTCCGTGACCTTCATGGTTCCAATGTCCGCCGCCATGGATGCGCCCACACGTCCTGCTACCATCAGTCCAGCCAGCACCGGCCCCAGCTCGCGGCAGAGCGCCACCGACACGATGGCACCCACGCCTGCTTCGACGCCGAAGTCTTTGAACTTAAAATAGGTCTGCGCGGTGAACACTGCGCCTGTGAAAGCGCCGGTGACGATCACGACGACTTGCGAGCCGTAGC
>JAIOQF010000240.1 GCA_021413535.1 Verrucomicrobiota bacterium | reverse complement strand
CAACTGTTTCTTTTATCAATACGGCAACCGGGCTGGTATCAATAACATTGAGAAGGCTGGCAAGATGTTCGGCCTCGGACAGAAGACAGGCATTGAGCTCAGCGATGAAGACGGCGGAGTGCTGCCGTCCCCGAAATGGCTCAAGGCCCATCGTCCAAGAGAAACGTGGCCCACGGGTAACAATGCTTACACCGCCAACACCTCCATCGGTCAGGGAGATGTGGCCGCCAGCCCCTTGCAGATGGCAGGTGTCGCTGCCGCAGTGGGGAACGGTGGAACTTGTTTCAAACCGCACCTGCTTAAGAAGGTGATGGATGGTGGTGAACTGGTGCGCGAGCAGCAGCCGGTGATCAGAGGCAATTTCGCCGACTTCGGCCTCACTCCGCAGAAGCTCGAACTCGTGCGCAAAGGCATGTGGAAGGTGGTTAATGAAGACGGCGGCACGGCCAAGGCGGCGCGCATTCCCGGTGTCGAGGTGGCCGGAAAAACCGGCACCGCGCAGTTCTGGCGCATCGAGACCCATCGCGACGGCAGCACCAGTTCAGAGAAGGACAATCACACGCTGTTCATCTGTTTCGCGCCGTATGTGAAACCGAAGTATGCCATCTGCATTTTCCTGCAAGGTGGCAAATCCGGTGGCGGCTGTTCCGCGCCCATCGCCAAGCGCGTCATGGAACAGGCGCTCGCACTGGAGCAGAATTACGTCGTGACTCCCTTGGCTGTGAAAGAAGTTCCCGGCAACTTTAACCAAATCCAACAGGTCACCTTTGACGGCGTGGCTCCGATTGCACTGGCACCACATGAGCAGGACAACGACACTGGCAACGACGCCGACGTGCCGCGCCCGACTCGGGCTGATTCCACGAAAGCGCTGCCAGCCAATATCAAGCATGACGCGGATGCGGAAGGCTCCCGTGCGATCAACAATAAACAGCAACCCCGCCGCGCCGGTCAGATTCAAGCACCCGCAACCCAGGATAGTGGGTTGCGCCGCATTTTTGGACGGCTTCTGGGGCGCTAAAACATTTCAATCATCAACCAGCTAACCCAAACAACTTTATGGCACTGCAATTTGTTAAACGAATCAAAGAACTGCTCACCGGAAAAAAAGACATCAACAGCGGAACCCGCATCATCATCAACTGCGAGCGACTGGAAAACCGTGTTGCCCTGCTGGAAAACGGGGTGCTGGAGGAATACTCCATCGAGCGCGTCGGAGCCGCGCACCTCGTCGGCAGCATCTTCAAGGGCCGGATCAGAAACATCGAGCAGGGACTCAAGGCCATGTTCGTCGACATCGGTCTGGAGAAAAATGCCTTCCTCCATTTCTGGGATGCGATTCCTGCGGCGTTGGATGCCGGTCTGGAAGAAGTTAATCGCGGAGGTGCGCGAAAAAAACAGAAGGTGATCACGGCCAAGGATATTCCGAATCTTTATCCCATCGGTTCCGAAATCATGGTGCAAGTTTCCAAAGGTCCCGTGGGCACCAAGGGCCCGCGCGTCAGCACCAATATTTCTCTCGCCGGCCGTTTGCTGGTGCTCATGCCCTTGAATGACTCCTGCGGCATCTCGCGGAAAATCGATGATCCGAAGGAGCGCGCCCGGCTCCGCGCCATCATTGAGAAACTCAGCCTGCCCGAAGGTGTCGGCCTGATCATGCGCACCGAAGCCCAGGGCAAGCGCGCCCGGCATATCATTCGAGATCTCAGCATCCTTTTGGAGCAATGGCGGGATATCGTCAACGTGCGCGACACCAAGAGCGCGCCCGTCTGCTGCTTCCAGGAACCCGATGTGGAAGTCGACGAAGTCGTCTGCGATGACCAGGCCACCGTGGTGCGCATGCAGGCGATGGCCGAGCAAATTTCCCGCCGCGCCCGCCGTCGCATCACGCACTTCACCGGGCCCGGAGCGATCTTCGACCGCTACAACATTCAGCGGCAGATCGACACCGCCTTCTTCCGTCAAGTATCACTGCCCTGCGGCGGTTACATCGTGATCGATCAAACCGAGGCCCTCGTCGCCATCGACGTCAACACCGGGCGCAACAAGGGATCGGGCAACATGGACAAGGTGTTGTTTGAAACCAACATGGAGGCCGCAGCCGAGGTCGCGCGCCAGCTTCGTCTGCGCAACATGGGTGGGCTCGTCGTAGTCGACTTCATCGACATGAAAGCCCGGAAAGATCAGCAGGCCGTCTACAAGACGATGATGGACCACACCAAGCGCGACAAAGCCAAGACGCAAATATTGCCCATCTCGCAGTTCGGTCTCATGGAGATGACACGCCAGCGCTTGAACGAAAGTCTGAGCGACGCGCTCTTCGAGCCCTGCCCGCAGTGCAAGGGTCACGGACAGATTAAGACACCGCTCACCATGAGCGTGGAACTTCAGCGCCGTCTTGCTTCGGTGCTGCCTCGTCTTCCCGAAAATCAGCGTGACGTGCTCGTAGTGATTCATCCTGATGTCATGCAGCGGCTGCGCAATGAGGACGATCAGATTCTGGTGGATCTGGAGCGGAAACATCTGGCTAAGCTCACTTTCCGCACGGATCCCACTAAAAATCGCGAACAAGTGCTCATCGCCAGCGCCAGCACCGGCGAAGAGATCAAGCTCTGAGTGCATTCTAAAAATAATGCCGGTTTATTTTTTTGACTGCGCGTGGCAAGCCTTGGGCGCGACACCGCTTTTGCGGCTATGTTGAGCAAACGTCAATCGAGCCAATTGTATCAACCTCCAGACGACTGTCATAGATCCCACGAAAGCGGCGTGGCGCTAAGAGCTTCCCGCCGCAGTCCAAAAAATGCTGGTTGTCTTGGCTGATGGATGCTCTCAGATGCTATGAGAGCTTGCAGAAGATTCCGGCAACCTCGGCCTCATGTCTGGCGTAGAACTAATAACAGATCATGAACTTTACTGTCCGAAAATCCAATGAACGCGGCCATGCTGATCACGGCTGGCTGGACTCGCGTTTCACGTTCAGCTTTGCCGATTACTATGATCCCAAGCACATGCACTTTCGCAATCTGCGGGTGATCAATGAGGACAAGATCGCCCCCGGCGGCGGTTTCCCGATGCATCCGCATCGCGACATGGAAATTTTCAGTTATGTGCTGGAAGGCGCGCTGGAGCACAAGGACAGCATGGGGAACGGCAGCGTGCTCCGACCGGGGCAAATTCAGCTCATGAGCGCCGGCAGTGGAGTGACGCACAGCGAATTCAATCCGCTCCAGGATCAGGCAACCCACATGCTGCAGATATGGATATTGCCGGATAAGAAAAACCTCACGCCCAGTTATACAGAGTGGCATCCCGATCCTTCGCGCGAGAGTGATGCCAAAGTGCTGGTGATCTCACGCGACGGCCGGGAAGGTTCCGCGACCATCAATTCGGATGCCAGCATCTACCGGGTGCGACTGAGAGCTGGATCATCGGTGACGCATGAGCTTGCGCAAGGTCGAGGTGCTTGGTTGCAGGTCATGCGCGGTTCATTGTCCATCGACGGAACCAAGCTAGATTCCGGGGACGCAGCCTGCACTCGTGATGCTGGCGTGCTTGCGATCAATGCCGACGAAGATGCGGAAGCACTCTTGTTTGACCTTGGTTGAACTGCGCACGGCGTTCAAGAATCATTGAAAAACCCGAACGTCCCGGATACAAGACTCCAAACGAAGTCTATTACTCACGCCTAGTTGGCGCACTTCAATGTTGAAAGAAAGCATTGCGGCGGAGCTTATTTCTGGGGATGAATCTCGCCTATCGATACCTTTCCGGTGTTCATGCGGACCGTAACAATACATTCTTCCCGCTGAACCGTTGGTTCGTAGCGAATTAAGCGGCTAAATTTGAACTGATAATCAGAATATTGGGTGCCTCCCTTGCACGGGTAGCCTGGAACGTAAACGTTGTCGAGGCACCATGGGAACTTCCCGGAATGTGTCTTCTGAATCTCAGCTGCAAGTTCAAAAGCTTTGTTTAGCGAGACAGGCGGCTCATTGATGCCGGGTCGCCAGATCGAGTCGGACCGCGAGTATTGCGCTGCGAGCGGCACATCGCCAGCCAGCGAAGGCCAAGACACCGCGAAAGACAGAAAGATCAGGATGTAAATTTTCATGACACGGGTAGCGATGCATAACGTTGTTTAGCCACAATAAATTGTGGGCGAATCAGATTCGTCCACAGTTTTTTTGTGGATTTGCCGGGTTGATTTGAGGTAAAACGGGGTCGTTCACTGAAAGAGAGGATGAATTATGAATGAGCCGATGGAAGCGAAAAAGTCGCCGGAAGTCAAGCCTTGGGTGCGGTGCTTGCAGCCTGCGGAATGGGGCGAAGGTTGATCTGCCTTGGTTGTCATGCTCCTGAAGGGAGCAAAGAAAATAGCCGGTGGTGCAAGGAGCGCAGCGACTGGAACCACCGGATCAGACGAAGACGAATGCTGCGCCCCGGAGGGTGCGTAAGAATCAGCCGGATACTTTTCGCGCCACCTTCGGGGCGTATAATCACGCAGGCTTTATCCGGTGGTTCCGCTGTGCTCCACCACCGGCTATTTTCTTTCAAGCCTCTGGCTTGATGAAAGACTGGGCATTCTGCGCACTCAACCCTTCTTCGGAGAAGGCTCCTCGTGGTGGCTGGCTTGTTGAGCTTTGGCTTCTGCCTGCTGCCGGCGCACTTCCCTCATGCGGCGATAGCCGACGAGTTTCTGATGTTGCTCATCCCAGAGTCGCAAAACCAAAGATTTAAGGCTGACACGAACGGTGATGGGCTTCACCATTTGAAAGACTGGATGCGAATTGTGGCAGCGTTCGAGATTGTAGTTCGGTATCCGTGAACTGAGGTGGTGGACGTGATGATAGCCGATGTTCCCTGAGAACCACTGGAGAATACGCGGGAGCTTGTAGAAGGAACTGCCCTGGAGCGCAGCGGCGGTATAGTCCCATTCCTCGTGCTTCTCCCAATAGGCGTCCTCGAATTGATGCTGGATGTAGAACATCCAAATTCCCAAGGCTCCGGCCACCGCTGTGACGATCAACTGGATGATGAGGTAATGAAGGGGGCCGAAAATCCACCCGAGTCCGAGAACCATTCCAGCGATGGCAAGATTCATGAACCAGACCGAGTTGCGTTCGCGCACGTCGGCTTTGCTCTTGGGAAAACGCTGCACGAGCAAAAAGAGAAAGAGCGGGGCAATGACAAAAAGGATAAAGGGATTGCGCTCCAGCTTGTAGGTAAATCGCTTCCAGCGCGATGATTCAATGTATTCTTGCACAGTCATGGTCCAGATGTCGCCCACGCCCCGGCGATCCAGGTCGCCGGTGGAAGCATGATGAAGCGAGTGCTCCCAGCGCCAGTGATAATAGGGTGTGAACGTGAGCACGCCAGTGATGAAACCGGTGATGTCGTTGGCCCGTTGAGATTTGAAGAACGAGCCGTGGCCGCAGTCGTGGAAGATGATGAACGCGCGCACCAGCAGCGCTCCGGCAAGCACCGCCAGTGGCACCACCAGCCACCAGGACACCGACTTGGCCAGATACATGAGATACCAGAGAAAAATGTAAGGCACGATGGTGTTGACCATTTGCCAGATCGCGCGCGGCAAGGAGGACTTCTGATATTCAGCGACGATTTTCTTCCATTCGGAAACGCTGGGCCACGGGACGCTCGACGTTGCATTGGCGGTTTCGGTCGCCATGGCGGCGACCGGTGCGGACTGCGAAGGAGTAACCATCATTGACTAATTTGTAAGTCAGAATTGCGGGCTCTGCAAGGCTCCAAATGGCAAGTTCGGCTGCCTTTTATTTCCATCACGATTGAACGTCATGAAAAGGGTGTGCAAGCCTTGCTTGATCGGGTGCCTTTTGTGACTGAGATGTCACGCGCACACCAATATGTCAGACACCATCATCTGTCCTCACTGCCAGAAAGAGATTCAAATCTCGGAAGCCATGACGCATTCGTTGCGCGAGGGTTTTCAGAAAGAATTCGCTGAGAAACGCAACGCGCTGGAGCAGGAGCTGGCCAAGCAACGTGGCGAAATGGAGAAGCAACGAACGGTGATCGAGATCGCGCGACGGGATCTGGAGTCGCAAGTGCAGCAGCGGCTCGGGGCCGAGCGGGAAAAATTAAAGAGTGCGATGAAGCAGGAGGCGGCGGAGACCGTCGGCGTGGAGATGCGCGATCTGCGCGTGCAGTTGGAGGAAAAGAAAAGATCACTCGACGAGGCGCAGAAGCAGGAGCTGGCGTTGCTCAAACAGAAGCGCGATCTTGAAGAGCGCGCGAAAGCGCAGGAGCTGGAGATCGAACGCAAACTGGCTGAGGAGCGTTCAAAAATTCAGGAGACAGCGCGGCGTCAGGCCCATGAAGAGGAGCAGTTGCGCTTTGCAGAAAAGGAAAAGCAAATTGACGGACTGCGGGCGCAGATTGAAGTGCTGAAGCAGAAAGCGGAGCAGGGATCGCAGCAATTGCAGGGCGAGGTGCAGGAATTGCAATTGGAAGAGTCATTGAAGCAGGTGTTTCCCTTTGACGAGATCGCTCCGGTGTCTACGGGTGCGCGCGGCGCGGACATGCTGCAGAAAGTGCGTGGCATGAACGGGCAGGTCTGCGGCACGATCATCTGGGAGAGCAAGCGAACGCGGACGTGGTCGAAGGGCTGGCTGGATAAACTCAAGGAAGACCAGCGTGCGCAAGGTGCGGAGCTGGCGATTCTAGTGAGCCAGGCGCTGCCCGATGATGTGACGACGTTCTGCCAGATCGACGGCGTGTGGGTTTGCAGTTATGCGCTGGCCATTCCACTGGCGGCAGCACTGCGGCAGCAGTTGAGCGCGGTCGCCGCGACCCGTCGGGCGGAGTCCGGCAAAGGCGAAAAGATGGAGGCGCTTTATCAGTATGTTTCCAGCACCGCCTTCCAGCAGCAGGTTGAGAGCATCTCCAAGGCGTTTTTGGAAATGCAGAAGGATTTGTCCGGTGAACGTGCGGCGATGGAGCGTCTCTGGAATAAACGGGAGAAGCAGATCCAGCGCATCCTTCAGGGCAATGCCGCGCTCTACGGCAGCATTGAGGGCATCGTGGGACATCTGACGCTGCCGGTCAGGACGTTGGAACTGGATGGCGGCGCGGAGGAAGAGTAGGCGATGCGTCTCGCTTCAAATTGAAGAAAAAAGCCCGCGCAGCAATGATGCGGCGCGGGCTTTAGCGAGGGTTCTTCGGGAGGGGCGAGCTGGTTTTAGTTCACCGGGATGCTCCGCGGTTTCACCGTCTCCTTGACGGGGAGTTCGACCGCCAGCACGCCGTGCTCCAGTTTTGCGGCCAGCTTGCTCTCCTCAACCGGGGCGTTGAGCTTGAGGCGCAGGACAAAGTCGTCCTCGACGAGTTCACGATGGAGCGGTTTCCATTCGGCTGGCGCAGCGCTGCTGCGTTTCGCGTGGATGGTCAGCACGTCGCTGTCGAGATCGATCCGGACATTGTCCTTTTTCACGCCGGGAAGCTCGACGCG
>JAIOQF010000239.1 GCA_021413535.1 Verrucomicrobiota bacterium | reverse complement strand
CGAAGAAAACGATCCGGGCACCACCACGGTTGCCGCCACCGCCGCCCGCGAATGGACGACGGAAGCCGCCCCCACCACCTTGGCCACCGCCTCCACCCTGACCGCCACGCGGGGGTGGTCCGAAACTGCGCCGCGGTTGTTCGTTGAATTCCTGTCGATCAGCCACATCCATCCGCAACTGCCGGCCGCGGAAATTCGTCTGTGAAATGGAATCGATGACCTTGTCAACAAACTCCGCCGGCACGCCGACGTAGCTGCACTTTTCAAAAATCTCGATCTTGCCCAGCGTGCCGGGGGGCAGTTCCGCCGAACGATAAATCGCTCCAGAAATCTCGCGCGGCGTGGCTTGATCCATCGCGCCGATGTTGAGAAAAAGTCTCTTAAATTCCAGACCGCCACCAAACGACGGACGTGGCGGGCGCTCGCCACCACCACTGCCTGCGCCTGCACCTGCGCCACTGCTGGCGCCACCTCCGCCGGTGTTTTCAAAACGATTTTCGCGTTTTGCCTGAGGCGTGCCCCGCTCAAACCGGGGGCGATCCTCGGGAATCTCCTGGCTCTCGCGTGAAGAATCTTCCATCCAAAGATGAATCAGCGCGCTGGCGATGTCCGTGCTGCTGTGGCCCGCATCCAGCAAGCGCTGCACGGTGGCCTCATGTGATTTGAAATCACCCTTGTCGAGCGTGCCTTGCAGCTTTTCAAAATGACTGTCCACGCGCTTGCCGTCCACTTCCTCGCGCGTCGGCAACTTGGCGCGATCCACTTTCACCTTGGCAAATCGCTGAATACGCTGAAGCAGGAAAATCTCACGTCCACCAACGAGGCTCACCGCCTTGCCGCTCCGACCAGCACGACCGGTGCGGCCGACACGGTGGACATAATCTTCTTCATCGTAAGGCAGATCGAGATTGACCACCAGATCCACGTTATCCACGTCGAGCCCACGAGCAGCCACATCCGTTGCCACGAGCACCTCGATGGCGCCGCTGCGGAAATTCTTCATCACGCGGTCGCGCAACATCTGGCTGATGTCGCCATGCAAACGGTCGGCACTGTAGCCGCGCGCCAGCAGCGCATCGGTCACATCGTCCACGGCGCGCTTGGTGTTGCCGAACACGATGGCCAGACGCGGATTCTCCATGTCGAGGATGCGACAGAGCGCCTCGATTTTAGAGCGGCCCTGCACTTCGTAATAGCATTGCTCCACCGTGGGCACGGTCATGGCCTTGTGCTCGACGGTGATGATCGCCGGCTCGCGGGTGTAACTTTCCACCAGCCTGCGGATCGGACCGTCGATCGTCGCGGAGAAAAACAGCGTCTGCCGTTCTGGCGGCACCGCCTTCATCAGAACGTCGATGTCCTCGCGGAAACCCATGTCGAGCATTTCATCTGCTTCATCGAAGACCAGCATTTTCAATCCATCGAGCCGGAGCACGCCGCGTTCGATGAAATCAAGAATACGTCCCGGAGTGCCTACCACGATCTGTGCGCCGCTCTGCAAGCCGCGAATCTGCCGGTCGTAGGTCGCGCCGCCGTAGATCGGCACCGCGCGGATGCCCGGCTTGTGCGCCGCGAGTTTGCTGACCTCTTCGCAAACCTGCATGGCCAGCTCGCGCGTCGGACACATGATCAGCGCGCGGACACCGCGCTCCTTGGCATCGATCATTTGCACCACTGGAATGGCGAAGGCCATGGTCTTCCCAGAACCAGTCTGTGATTGACCGACCACGTCCCGGCCTTCGAGCGCCGGTGGAATGGCCTGGGCCTGGATGGGTGCGGGTTGATCAAAGCCCAGTGCTTCGACGGCCTTGATAAGTTCGGGCGAGAGGCCCAGTTCGGGGAACGGTTTCTTTTCCATAAGAGGTCCCCGGTTTGAAAAAAGGGCTATTAAAATTCCATAGATGTGTTGAATAGCAAGAGGAAGCTCAACTGTGAAGGGGTAAGTGGTAAGGGATAAGTGAAAAGCCGGATGTCTGAAGATGGTATTCACTTTTTACTTTTTCACCTCTTCCATCTCCCAGTTAAAACCTTGAACCTTGATACTTGAACCTTCCAATGCCACAGACCGTGATGTCCGCTTCCGCAGATCCTCCCATTGGTTTCAAAGAATGGGCCTACGTCTGCGAAGCGCTCGGTCAAGGCGTGCAGACCCTCATTCTGCGTAAAGGCGGCATCCACGAGGGCAAAGGCGGTTTCCATTTTCAGCACAACGCCTTCTGGCTTTTCCCCACTGGCTTTCACAATCAAAGCGAACAACTGCGTTGGGTGCCGCCCAATGCCTCTGAGATTTCGGTGCCCCGGGATGAAGAGCGCGAACAAGTGAACATTCGGTATTTTGCAAAACTCCACGACGTCTGGCGCATCACTGATTGGGACCAAGTGGCCGCGCTGGAGCCGCTGCACATCTGGAAGGAAGAAGTCGTGAAGGAGCGCTTCGCATGGAACGAGGAAAGCTGCCTGCACGTCGCTCTGGTGCGCGTTTCCGCATTGCCCGCGCCGTGGACTTTTCCCTATGAGCGCGGCTACGGCGGCTGCCGCAGTTGGGTGAAGCTCCCGGAGCTGGGAAGCAGCCTGGAAAAAAACATGGTGCCTGTGATGAGCGAAGATGCGTGGAATCAGACTGCCGACAAAGTCAGGCAAGTGCTGGGGTTATAGCCTGCCGCGCTTACTACGGTCTGTTAGTTTTCACCCGTTTTTTGAGGGTATAGAAACATTTTTGTGTGTTTTGCTGCGGATTCCGGTGGATCACGAACAGGCAAGCAAAAATGCATGGCAAAACACACAGAAATGTCGCATATGAAGTGGAACTGACGCAAACACACAGTTTTGTCAATAATCCAACTGTTAGGCAAGACAACCGCACATGAAGAAATGTATCTCAGCTTGCATCCTCTTGATGCTTTCTCTGCCTACGGCAATTGCGGGAACTGCCACGAATAGTTTCGTCGGCACTTGGAAAGTAAATTGGGAGAAGACGCCGGTCGTCGAGAAACTTCCCGAACACGCATATGGCTTCAAAACAGTGGAGGAGTTTCGTGAGCATGTCGCCCGGCGCGCCAATGATCTTATTTTGGATATTCAGACTAATCAGACCGCCGTTTTGCGATATGCCGATGGCAAGATTGAGAGGTATCAATGGGAGATTTCACCCCAAGCTCCGAAATATGACGTCTGGCTTCAGACCTGGCCGCACCGATTTTCATATGCGAGCGTTGGACATGGCTTCAAAGTTTCCGGCACGAACACCGCAATATTCACTTTCCAGCTTGAGTGGAACGAAGATGTTGCCACAAGGGTTCCGCTGGTCATGGAGCGTCAACCAGAAGGGACATTTGTCACACCACCGCCTGAAGCGACTCCACCTCGTAAAGCGAAAAGATGGTGGCAATTCTGGCGATGAGTCAGCGCAACGCAGCCTAACCAGACGCTGGAGCCAACCGCCTCCCCGTTTCAGTGTTTGACGATCAGTCGCTTCGTTTACGCCTCCTCTCCTTCGATTGTGCTTTGACATCTGGCCGGCGGTGGCTCAGCTTGGGTCGTTCGGCGGAATAAACCACGTCAATGACCACTAAGAAAAGAGCGGCGATTGCGAGCACAAAGGGACAGGTAAAACGCTACACTGAAATGTGACACTGGCCTGATTTTAATTCCAGACATCCAATTACGACAGCGCATATCTTACAATCCTCTGCGCCGCTGGCCGACCCATCGAGGTCAAGCACGCTCGTGATAATCGGCGAGCAAAAAAATTGAATAATTTAAGAGCCGCCATGGTCGAATGCCTCATATCGAAACCACCAACCCAATCGACTTATGAAACTTCTTTCAATCTTATTGGCAACCGTTACGGCTCTGACCCTCTCCAGCTGCGGACACACACATTCCCATGGGCATAGCCACCACAGTGGATCCTTCAGCGGATCAGTTTCCGGCTCCGGTTCTGTCGACTACCATCACTAACACGAAGCGACACAGCACAGAGCCCCGTGAAACGGGTAAATGATATTTTTGCGCGTTCGTGATGACCAACTCAATCGGAACGAGCGCACTCTTGTGCATGACGAAACTGCCGGCGTAAGCATCCAGAAAGATGTGGCCGCCGCGTGACGCGTTCAGCGTTGCGGGACGTTCTCGACCATCAGATTTTCCACGGGGAATCCTAGCCCGCGGCAGTGCATGACGATCTTGTCATAAGTGTTCTTCGGCAGGCTGGTCGTGCGCGCCAGGATCCACAGGCATTTCCGGTCGGGGGTTCCCACTGCTGCTGCGGAGTAATCTTCTGCGAGCCAGATGATGAAGTAATTGCCCTGTTTCGCACGGGGAATGAAAACGGAAAACCATTCGCTGAAGCGCACTTCGAGCACGGCGTTAGTCTGGACATCAACCACGGTCGCTGTTCCTTTCACCTCCTTGGGTTTGCCATTCTTCATGGCGCGATTCACCACCGACACGGATCCATTTTTCTGGATCGCATACTCGGCGGTGGAGGCGATGCAACCGCGCTGGAAGAACATGGGCAGCCTCGCCACCTCATGCCATTTTCCCATGTAGCGAGGCAGTTCGACCTTGGGGACGGTGGCGAGCGGTTTTATGGGGTGGGAGGCACAGGAACTCAGAAACAAAACGGGCGTTAGCAGCAAGGCTGAAAGGGTTAAACGTATCATGCAGCACGCTAACGCAGGCACACCAGCTGTCGCTATCTTTTCTGGAGCACAAGGAGACAGATATTTGCCGTATAAAAATCTGGCCTTCTATTTTTTGGCTAAAATTGTTCCCACAGCTTCCGACTAACGCCGGGGTTGCAAAGACGCATGGGTTTGGTGAGACTCCTGCTCCCATCCGAGTATGGCCACACCGACGCAGTTCAGGCACTATTTGATTTCCCAGGACGCGGACGGCAGCAATATCGAGATTGCCCGTTCCAGCGAACAGGTGGGCGTTCTTGCGTTCGACTCCCATCGGCTGGAGTTCGTCCATTGTCATGTGCTGCTCGAAGCATTGAACAACCGGAGCAGCTTCGAAGATCGCGCGCGCAAACTCAGCGAGGCCGGGCATCCGCTGCTGGCCCGGGTGCTGGACTTCGGAGAAGATGAGGGCTCGGCGTTCTACATCACGGAGAATGTGGATGGCGAAACGCTGAACACACTGTTGTCGCGTGATACCGAACTCCCGCTCTGGCTGGCGGCGAAGCTGGCGGAACTTTCGCTGGCGGCTTTTCAGGCATTGGCGGAACGCGGTGATTATGTTCCGCTGCAACCGCTCGATGCACTGCGCGTGCTGCAAACCAATTCGCGCGAGCTGCGGGTTCATCTGGCGGACTTTCGATTGGCGGAGACAGCCAATGAAATCACCTTGCGCAGCCGCCAGTCTAAGTCTGCCTATGAAAAGCAGGCGCGATTCATCACTGACTACTTCAAGGAACAATCGCAGCGCGTTAAAAATCAGCCGGGTGAAGCGGTGCTGAGCCGGGCAGACTTTAGTGAAGTGCTGGTGAACTTGCTGCTCGCCTGCGGTCCGAAAATGTCCGGAGCGATCGGCGAACTGCGCAACTCGCTGGCCGCATTTTCTTCAATGCAACCCGCGGGCGATCTGCCGGCAACATTCAAGCCGCGCCCGTTGATCGGATCGCTTCTGGCGAGTTTTCAGGAAGTGGGGCGCAGCGTGAGCCAGACAGTGCGTCTCCAAAGCCAGAAGCTCGATGCCGGCCAGCCTTACGCGATGCGCGGCACCCTGATGAAGAGCGGCCAGGCCGTCGTGGTCGAGCAAGTTCCACCAACAAGATTGACCGGGATCGCGCCTAGCGAAGCGCTGAAGCAGGCGCGCCCGATCCCGAAGGCGGGCAAGTTTCCCAACCTAGTGCCAGTGATCTTTGTCGAGGAAAATGAAGGATTGCAATGTGTCGCGGAAACGGCAGTGGAAGGCGTGACTCTGGGCGAGCTGCTAGCCTCGCGCGGCACGCTGGATGTTCAGGAAACCTGCCTCGTGCTCGCGGGCGTGGATACGGCGTTGGGCCAGCTGGAGAAGGCGTCGCGCGCCACGCGACGGCTGCGACTGGAGGACATTTTTCTCTTCACCGGCCTGGGTAAGGAAAGCGCGCTGACATCCGGTCTCATCGGTATCCGGCTCACTGAATGGCCCGGATTCTCCATTGTGCTGCGCAGCCATCCTTGTCTCCACATGATGACGGGCCGCGGCACCGATCCCGGGCTGCTGCTCCCAGTCGAGCCAGCATTGTTGAAAAGCACTGAATCGCCCTGGCACGGCGGTTGGCTGGCTGCATTAGGAAACATCCTCATCGGAACCGCGCAGAGCGACCGCACCACACAACCCAGCGCCTGTGCGGAAGCCATCGCGGGCCTGTTGCAGGACGAGCTGATCAGCGCGCGTCAGGGTCGACCGGGCACGCGGATCGCAGTTGTCGAAAAAATTGCCGGAGTCATGAATAAACATGGCTTGAATGTGGTGCAGGGCAGTGACTTCGGGAAAAAAGTCAGCGGCGCCATCCCGCAATCGCGGGATCGGACCGCGCCAGCGCCACGCGCGGCCGCCTCACCGGAACCAGCCACAATGCCGACTGAGGAGCCGGAGTTGATCACGCTGGGATTTGCCGAGGCCTTGATCCATCCGTCACTCGATTTGGAGCCCGGGCAGTTCGCTGAATTTGAGAGCCTCTCCATGGAAAGTTCTTGGACTGGATTTCGCGAGGAAAAACCTTTGTGGATTCGCGTCACCACCTTTGCGGTGGGAGCAATGATCGCGGGTGCCCTGCTGGCTCAGGTGCAGGGCCGCGCACTCTGGCAGGTTCGCAAGACACCCAGACCAGCACCCGTGATTCAGTCGTTGACAGCAACCGGCGGAATAGATGATGTCATGTCGTCGGCACCCAAGCTCGCGGCACCACAGAGAACGATTTTCGCCGACAAACATTCAGATGCCGCGCCAAAATAATCCGCGCTTCAATCCGCGGCACTCGTCCGTGATTCGTTCAGCTATCTTTATCATTACGGCATAAAACGCTCCAGGCCGTCATCTTGGGCTCGGCAAATTCTGTTTCCACCCGGTCCGATAAAGCAAAATCAGGAAAGTTTTCTTCAACACTTTCGGAATTAAAAAGTCTGAGATGC
>JAIOQF010000238.1 GCA_021413535.1 Verrucomicrobiota bacterium | reverse complement strand
CGATCTTCGCCGCCGTGATCAACGCGAATTGTAAAGGGAGAGGGCGATGGTGTTTGGGGGTTACTCATAAAATCTGGAAGAGGCAAAACGGAGGCGGGCTGGGCTTGCCCCGCTGACAGGTTTGATGTCGATTCAACACTTCTCGCTGCAATCGGTATTTTTCCTAACATTCTCGGTTTTTCGTTAATCAGGGCTGCCAGGCTTTGGGACTCGGCGATCAATAATTCACGCGACAGGACTTTGTCTCGTGAAATGATATCGGCATGCTTCACGTATAGCGGCTGGCCCAAGAGTTCCTCCGTCAATGGGCGTAGCGCATAAGGATGAATTCCACCCTCAAATGCTGCAAGAATCAACATGCCCGATGGGGCTATTTCCACAAATCCGACAGGTTCCTTCGTCTCCCGGTTTGATAGCAATACTCCGATTTTTTTCATAAGTTTTTGGATTTACTCCGCCATCACGCCCCAGACGTCATGATATTTTCCCAGCTTTGCACGCTGGTCATCCCGTTCTCCGACCGCTGACTTAAAGTTTGGGTAGTCGATGGACTCGCTGAGCGCTTCGATCACAGCGTTTTTCTGGTTCTCATCAAGCAGCAACCGGAACGGATAATCACTGCCCTTGTAGCTGTCTTGAACCATCGGCAGACCGGGAATCAGTTCGCGCAGGTTCTCCAGATCATGCTTTTCGCGGGCACGAACATGGAAGAGGTCGCCTTTTTGAACGATGGAGTAGAAGCCGTGAACGGTGAAGAGCCACATGGTAGTATTTTTGTTGAGGTTAAGAATTCAGTTGTTTCAAAACTCGATCGGTTGAGTGCGTGGCGATGAATTGTCTACTGCTCACTTCTCTGTCCCCATCCCAGCGATAGGCGCAGAGCGGGTTGTCCCCAAAGGCGCCACTGTAATCGAGGCACACAATGTTGGCGGCCAAAGGCTGTCTCATCCTCGTCGGCGGCATCCAGTAGTGGCCGAAGAATACCGGAGGCTCACTTGCGCCGTAGTTGGGCAGGTCCCGCAACATTTCTGCGGTCACCTTTTCTGTCAGGTTCTCCATTGGATCCGGCATCACCAGGTCACCGATATTCGCACCCTCCTGCAAATCCCACCAGCGCACCCGAACATTGCTCCGCCCGATTCCTTCCTTGTCGAAGAACCTGACTCCTTCTGGCAGTTTTAGCTCCGGCCCCTTCAACAGAATTTCCGCAGCGATGTATTCCGCCGCGCCCTTGATGGCAGTGGCGCGAAGAAAGTCAGCATCGAGCAAAGGCGTGCCGCTCAGCATCTCAAGATGCCGGTCGTCCCAGCTGGCATGCACCACACGCAGGTCGCCGAGATCGAGGAACATCGGGAGGCGCTTCATCCATTCCACCCAACCAGTCCACTCATCTTTGTGTTCTTTGAAGGCCTTGAGTGTTCGCAGGTGCTGCTTAGTGTTCTTCTCAGTGTGTTTGCGCAGATAGTCGCCATTTCCATCGGGGGTGGCATAGGCAATCGCATTGAACTCGTGGTTGCCCATGATGGCCAGGGCGTTGCCGGCATCGACCATGTTGCGCACCGTGTGGAGGGTTTCACGAATCTTCGGGCCCCGGTCGATGTAGTCTCCGAGGAAGACCACCTGCCTCCCTTCAGGGTGGCGATGAGTGTTGTCGTGCTTGCGGTAGCCGAGTTCATCCAGCAGGGCGGTGAGCTTGTCGTGCTGGCCGTGGATGTCTCCGATGAGGTCGTAGGGTTGTGTTTTCATTACAATATAAGTTCGCTCATATCGGCCACTTGTTAATCGTGCAAAATACTGTATCACTGATCATATAGTCATGTTTGAAAAACTCTTCGAAAGCAACGGCCTGTCACTCGACCGTCTCCGCAGCTTTCTAAGCTTTGCAGTCGCAGGCTCTATTGCAAAGGCGGCGCCGCGTGATGTAAATCGGCAAAGCCAGATCAGCAGGCAGATCAGCGAGCTGGAAACTTTCTTTGGTGCCGAACTCACTGAGCGACGCGGTAAGGAGTTGGTGCCATCCGCCGCTGGCGATCGCCTCGCCGAGCTCATTCGGCAGCAGTTGCGTGACCTAGAAGATTTCCAGCACGAACAGGCGAAGACGAAGAAAGCCTTCACCATAGGTGCGGGAGCCAGCATTCTGGACTGGCTGGTGCTGCCTGTGATTGGAGCCATCAGAGATGAGCTCGGCCAGGCGACAGTCAGTCTCGAAACCTTTCGGAGCCACACGCTGGTCGAGGCGGTGAAGAATGGACGGGTGGACTTCGCCATCGTGCGGAAAAATGCCTTACCTGAAAATGCGAAGAGCAAACCGCTCATAGACCTTACCTTCCATCTCTGCCTGTCCCGGCACTTGCTCAAGCGTGGCACACCTGCGAGCGCGGCGGATGATCCGAAGGTATGGCAGACTTTGCCTTTCACTGCGGGCAAGGATGGCGGGCAGCTCGATGTTACACTGCGTCAGGCCATGCTTGAAGCTGGTGTGGACTTTCATCCGGTGGTGGAATGTAATTCCATGTTGCAGGCCCGACAGCTTATTGAAAGTGGAGAGTGCGCTGGTGTGCTCCCGTCCGTAGGAATTCATGGACTTGAGGCCAAAGGCATCGTCGTTCGCGAATTCGCGCCGCTGAAGAATTACGGACGTCATTTAGTTCTGCATTGGAATGAACGGCAGATGCGTCGTCGCGGCGTAGATGGGGCCGCAATAAAGCAGATCGCCTTGGTCCTTCGCAGGTGATCATATGGACTTAGGAGTTTGGTGTGGCATCTACTGCACCTCGCTGGGCATGTTGCTTATAGTGAGTCTTTCACGAAATGTGCCAACGAGCACGAGGGCGCGTCGGGAGTCGCAGAGGCTCACGTATAACGCATCGCCCGAAATAAAGTAGATGGCGTCTTGGTGGTATTTGCTGCCGAGGTCACAGGCATCCTGCCAGGTCATCTCGACGGCCCAGCCTGGTTCGGCATGTCCCGTTTCGGGAGAATAGCCGGTGATGCGTCGAATCAGCCCACCGTTGCCTTTGAGTTGCTTTTCGAGGGATACATCAGCGACCGCATTCTGCTCGTCTGTCCACTGCTCGCCAGTGGTCGCGCAAGCGGTGATGATGGCAAACTCGGAGGGCCATTCCGCTGACGGATCAGTTACGGCAAAGTGTGTTTTGAAGTAAGCTGGGTGCATTTCGGGTAGACTTGTTCGTGTGATCAAAAACTTGAAATGTCCGAGCGTCAACTCGTCACCAAAATTCGCGCCACTGAAGAACTATGGTGGTCGCTGTGTGGCATAGGCTGCAATCAAGCAAATCGCTTCGGCACTGCGAAAGTGATCGCGCGGGATCAAGGGGCTGATGCAGCCATCTTCTCAACCTCCAGTCGCACCCGCTCCTTGAGCGCGGGCGGTCCGAGCACCCGAGCCTTGCTACCCCAGCTCAAGATCCATCGCGTGATGTCCTCCAGTCCGGCGAGATGGGCCGTTAACTCGATTGCGTCGCCGTTGGTATCCAGTTGTTCGATCTTCTGTGAGGGATGCCACTGGCGCTCCGCCACCACCCGGGCCGCATAACCATCGAAGCGGATTTTTACTTCATACTTTTTGCGGCTCTGGCCCTCGTGATTCCACGCCCCGAAACTTCCACCCAGATGATCCTTGGCACTGAAATCCTTTGGTCGATCGAAGCGCAACTTGAGCACCTCCAGTTTTGAAACCCGTTGGAGAGCAAAGGTGCGCAGTGCCCGTCGTTGTGGATCATAGGCGATGAGATACCAACCGTGCTCGATCTGTCCCACGTGATATGGTCGCACCTGTCGCCGCTCAGGCTTGTTGGCGGTGAGCTTGTGATAATCGAAGACTACCTCGCGGCAGGACATCACCGCATCGAGCAGATCGCTGAACAGTGACACATCCGCAGGAAGCACACCCGCCGTCTTCACGGAAAAGGCCTCGTCCAACTCGTGCCAGTGAAAGCTCACCTCGCCCGGGCAGGCCTCGGCAATTTTGGCAAAACTACCGGAGAGCATTCGCTCCAGTCGCGTGCCGCGTAGTGGTTCCAGAGCCTTGCGAGCCAGAAACAACGCGATGAGTTCACCCCGCGACAGGTGAAGCAGCGGAAACTCCGTGACTGGCCGTGAATAGTGGAACCCGTGTTTCAGGTCGTCGTATTCCAGCGGCAGGTTCATCTCGTCGCGCATATAGCTGATGTCCCTCTGGATAGTCTTTGGCGTGACCTCGATTTCCCTTGCTAGGGTGTTGCAGTTGGGATAGCGGCCTGCCTGAACAACCTCGTGGATGTGGTGGATGCGCAGCATGGGTCGGCGAGTGTGACCCTGACGGGTAGTCGCGGGGCGAGGGGAGGGGAGTAGGCGGCGGCGAAGTTTCATGTGTGTTAATGAAAAAAGTTGATGGGGACACCCCGTGGTTGTCCTGCCCCATCTGCTAGGATGAACACAAATCCAGAGAGTGAAAGCATTTTCGCTCCGCAACCCGAACCACCCCGCCATCACTATGAACCCACACCTCAGCGAAATCGCCTATATCCTCGACCGCTCCGGCTCCATGGAATCCATGCAAGAGCCTGCCGTCGCCGCCTTCAACAGCTTCATAAAAGCCCAGCTCGACGTGCCCGGTGACGCCAACCTAACCCTGGTGCAGTTTGATGATGCCTACGAAGTTCCTGTCTCCGCCATACCCATCCAAGACGTGCCCCAACTCACCGCCGCGACCTACACGCCTCGCGGCAGCACCGCACTGCTTGATGCCATCGGACGCACCATCAAGGAAACGGATCGCCGCCTTCAGGCTTTGGCTGACAACGAAAAGCCCGGCAAAGTCATCGTCGCCATCTTCACGGACGGTGAGGAAAACGCATCGCTGGAATACACAATCAAACACATCAGCGATCTCATCCGGCTCTTTCGCGAAGAAAAGGGTTGGGAGTTCATCTTCTTGGCTGCCAACCAGGATGCTATTTCCACGGCATCACGCATGAGCATGGATGCGAACATGGGCGGCAACGTAAAATTTAGCAAAACAGGCATTGCCTCAAGCAGCAATGCTATGAACCGCAAGGTCCGCTCCATACGCATGAAGAGCAGTGGCACGATGGACGCCCAAGCAATGGAAGATGACGTGAAGCCTATGAGCCAGATCGTCAAAGAGGAGGAAGACAAAGCCGAATAAACCATGTGGCTCTGCACCCGGATTGGATTCTTCTCCATCGTCCAGAAGGACGCTGACTGTTTCCACATTCGTGCCCGCTGCCGGGAGGACTTGGATGAACTCGTCCTTGCCGCGGGCATGGGCACGCCGGTCGTCTCTTATAAAGGTTCCGACTATCCGTGGCGCATCATCTGTGAAGCAGATGAGTTGCCGTGGATCATGAAAGCTCTCACCGGCAGCATTGACTACGGCAACTTCAAGAGCGTTATCGCCGCCAACCCTGATCAGCGTTCCAAAGTATCCGCCTACCATGACATTCACCACCGGATGGTGGAGTGGCAGGAGAAAAACGCCTGAACATCAAACAAAAAACTCCATCGTCGCCGGTCCTGAAGTTGGTTGGCTTGCCCTCGTAACCACCCACATGAAACTCCATGACTGCCGCCATCATCGTTCTTGTTCTGATCGTCTCGGGCCTGCATCTGGTCGCCTATATATTCACGAAGAAATAATCCCAACCCAATCCATATTCAAATGACGCAAGCCTTTTCAGACTTTCAGACCATTGGCATCGACTATTTCCAGCGGTGAATTGATGCTAGCTATGAAATCATCATCAGGCATCAGCACGACGGACACTTCATCGAACTGGCCGCCAAGGGGGCGACTTAAGGCAAGATTCACCGACTACAATTCACTGGCGTGCCTACTGAAGGCGTTTCTCATCACGCCGCGCTCGAAATACCCACTCACTGCTCCAGACCCGCAGTCGGAACATACATGCAAAAAAACGAGTGACTTACACCATTTCACCGCTTCATACTGACCCGCCCGCTAGACTCCGACCCATTCACCGCTTTTCTGACTCATGGCCCTTAAAAAATCCGAACTCTACTCCTCTCTCTGGCAATCGTGCGATGAACTTCGCGGCGGCATGGATGCCAGCCAATACAAGGACTACGTGCTGGTCCTGCTCTTCGTAAAATACATTAGCGACAAATACGCCGGGCAGCCCTATGCCCCGATCGTCATCCCGAAGGGCTCCAGCTTCGCCGACATGGCTGCGCTCAAGGGCAAGAGCGACATCGGCGACCAGATTAACAAAAGGATCCTCGGGCCGCTGGCGGAGAAGAACAAGCTCTCCGACATGCCCGACTTCAACGACGCCACGAAGCTCGGTAGTGGCAAGGAGATGGTGGACCGGCTTACCAACCTGATCGCCATCTTCGAGAGTCCCGCCCTCGATTTCTCCAAGAACCGGGCCGAGGGGGACGACATCCTCGGGGACGCCTACGAGTATCTCATGCGGCATTTCGCCACTGAGAGCGGCAAGAGCAAAGGCCAGTTCTACACGCCTGCCGAGGTCAGTCGCATCATGGCACACATCTTAGGCATTCGGAATGCGAAGACGAGCAACACCACCACCGTCTATGACCCCACCTGCGGCTCTGGATCGTTGCTCTTGAAAGTCGGTGACGAGGCCAGCCACGGAAAGAACATCAAGGTCACGCTCAACGGGCAGGAAAAGGATTCCGCCACCTCCGGCTTGGCCCGCATGAACATGATCCTGCACGACCAGGCCACGGCGGTGATTGTGCAGGGCAACACCATTGCCCATCCGTTCTTCAAGGATGGTGACGCCCTCAAAACCTTCGACTACGTCGTCGCCAATCCGCCCTTCAGCGACAAGCGCTGGAGCACCGGCCTGGACCCGGCCAACGACCCCTACGACCGATTCAAGGGCTACGGCATCCCGCCGGCAAAGCAGGGCGACTACGCCTACCTCCTGCACATCATCCGTTCGCTCAAGAGCACCGGTAAGGGCGCCTGCATTCTCCCGCATGGCGTTCTCTTCCGGGGCAATGCCGAGGGGGTCATCCGCAAAAGCCTCGTCCAGCGCGGCATCATCAAGGGCATCATCGGTCTGCCACCAAATCTCTTCTACGGCACGGGCATCCCGGCCTGCATCATCGTGATCGACAAGGAACACTCGCAGGCCAGCAAGGGTATTTTCATGATAGACGCCTCCAAGGGCTTCCGAAAGGACGGCCCGAAGAACCGCCTTCGCGAGCAGGACATCCACCGCATTGTGGACACCTTCACCCGGCAGGTAGCAATCCCCGGATATTCTCGCATGGTCCCCGTCGCCGAGATCAGCGACGCCAAGAACGACTTCAATCTCAACCTCCCGCGCTACATCGACAGCACGGAGGCCGAGGACATCCAAGACATCACCGCCCACCTGTGCGGCGGCATCCCCGAGCGTGATCTCGATGCCCTTGGCCGCTACTGGAAAGTCATCCCGGCCGTGCGTGCCGCGCTCTTCAAGAAGGGCGACCGCCCCGGCTACAGCCAGCTTCGTGTTCCAGCCACGGACATCAAGACCGCGATCTTCAGCCACGAGGAGTTCACCGAGTTCAACGCTTCCGCCACCAAGCTCTTCGCAAAATGGAAGACGGCGAACACCCCGCGCCTCAAAGGCTTTGCCAAGAACGGTCATCCCAAGGGCCTCATCGAGACCATTTCCGAGGATCTGCTCGCCACCTTTGAAAAGGCTCCGCTGCTCGACCCCTACGACATCTATCAGCACCTCATGGACTACTGGGCCGAGACCATGCAGGACGACTGCTACCTCATCGCCGGCGACGGCTGGAAAGAGGCAGCCCAGCCCCGGCTCATTATCGAGGAGAAGGGTAACAAGACCAAGGCCAAGCCCGACTTCGCACTGGGCAAAAGGAAATACGCGGCGGAGTTGATCCCGCCCGCCCTGGTCATCGCCCGCTACTACCCCAAGGAGCAGGCCGCCATCGAGGCTCTTGAGGCGCAGCTCGCCGCCTTGGCTCAGCAGATGGAGGAAATGGTCGAGGAACACGGCGGCGAAGACGGCCTGCTGGAGGACGCGAAGAACGACAAGGACAAGATCACCAAAGCTTCCGTGGCTGCCAGGTTGAAAGAGATCAAGACTGACCGCGACGCCGCCGATGAACGCAAAGTGCTGGAGGCCTATCTCGCACTCAGCGAGCAGGAGTCCGACACCGGCGCCAAGCTCAAGGCCGCGCAGGAAGCCCTCATGAACAAGCTCGACGCCAAATACCCCACGCTCACCGAGGCCGACATCCAGACCCTCGTGGTGGACGACAAATGGCTGGCCACCCTCGCCGCCGCCGTGCAGGGCGAGCTGGATCGCGTCTCGCAAACCCTCACCGGCCGCATCCGCCAGCTCGCCGAACGCTACGCCACACCGCTGCCGCAGCTCACCGACGAAGTGGCGATGCTCGCCGCCCGCGTGGACGGACACCTCAAAAAGATGGGAGCAATAATATGATAGCCAAAGAAAAAGTTCTCCGGGCATTTCGCCAGTTCATGTCAAGAGACCATTACCTGTTGTCCGTCCAAGCCAACGAACGCAGCCTGACTCATCGGCTCGCAATATATATCGAACAGGAGTTTCCCGATTTTAACGTGGATTGCGAATTTCAAAAGTATGGGCGGGAGTCCAAAATCCTCCAGCGGTTCAAGAAATCCGATGCTCCGAACAGTGGCCTCGCGTATCCGGATGTCATAGTTCACCACCGCGGCACGGACGATAACTTCATCGTGCTCGAGGCCAAAAATTCCATCACTGACACAGCAGAAGTGTGCAAGAAATCTTCGGCTTGTGATTGTGACCGATGCAAGCTTTGGGCTTATCGGAAGGAACTGGGATACCGGCACGCCTTTTATATTGTTTTTCCATTCAACCAAGAACTGGAATCGTTTTCCTTTGCCCAAATAGAAAAATATTTGACCGAAATTGTCGAAGACCCAGCGAACCCGGTCGCCGTTAGGGTATGATATCCCAGCCACCAACTCCCAACTCCTATCATCCAGATGTTCTGCCCGGCTACAAACAGACCGAGGTCGGCGTCATCACGAATGAGTGGGACGTAA
>JAIOQF010000237.1 GCA_021413535.1 Verrucomicrobiota bacterium | reverse complement strand
CGGGAGTATAGCACACTTTCGCCATGGGCGCGCTACTTTTAAGCAATTTTAGCCGAAATCGGCTAAAATAATCCAACCCGATGGGCCTCAGGCGGCTGGATGTGCGATCAAGGGACGGATTCTGGAGAGCTTGGCACCTAGGCGGATGGCGATGATATCGGGTGCCTTGCCGATGGCGTGAAGCCGTCTCACTTCCTTCTCAAACGGGGTCTCAGTCCTTTTTTTTGTTTTCATGGTATTCGTGTGAGACAGCTGGGGTGATGGACTCGTTCACCTCGTGTGTCTGGTCGACATTTCACAGCAACCGCGTGGTCAGGGCTTTTTGAGGGGGCCGATTGAGCGTATGAACTCGCAACCTACTCTCAACCAAAGGATTATGAAGTGAAATTCATGCTTAAAGGCCTGCGGGTTCAATGACGAAGGGGTGCATGAGGCGGTAATTTAGCCGATGTCACCCTTGAATCGCAGTGTTTCGTTTCCGCAGGCACTTGTGAGATTGGAGCGCGTTGTGTGGCTTGCATCGCCAGATTTAGTGGCAAAGCTGCTCTCATGAAATCATCCGCCTCCCAGCCTGGTGACCTTCGCAGTTTTTTAAAGGCCGCTGGCGCTAGTGCCAGTTCATTTCTCATTCTACTAGGTGGGTTATTGCGCGGTCAGGATTCAGCGAAATTGAATGTCGGCTTCATTGGCATGGGCGCGCAGATTCAGGGGCATGTGAGCCGACTCATGCAACTGGGGCACAAGGTGGCTGCTTTGTGTGATGTGGATACGAGGCAAATCGCGAATTCACAAAAGCGGCATGGCAATGATGCGGCCAAAGCAGCGGTCTACACAGATTACCGGGTTCTTTTGGAAAAAGAGAAATCACTGGATGCCGTCGTCATCGCCACGCCCGATCACTGGCATGCGCCGATCTGCCGCGCCGCGATGCAGGCGGGCAAGCATGTTTATTGCGAGAAGCCGCTGACACATACCATCGCCGAAGCGCGACAACTGCGTGAGCTTTCCAAAGCGTCGAAAGTCATCACCCAGACTGGCAACCAAGGAAGCGCATCGACAAATCTGCGCCGCAGCATGGAGCTCATCGCGGCGAATTTTTTCGGAGCCATCACGGAGATTCACGTCTGGCACCCCGCACATGGCTGGCCGAGTGGCGTGGATCGGCCAGAGGGCAATGACCCCGTGCCAGCAGGATTTGATTGGGANNACTGCACCCGTGCGGCCTTTCAAGGCGGGCAGCTATCATCCGGTGGCCTGGCGTGGCTGGTATGATTTCGGCAATGGCTCGCTCGGTGACTTCTGCTGTCATGCTTTCAACATGCCCGTGCGTGCGCTCAATCTCGACTATCCCACACGCATCGAAGTCAGCGGCACAGGCCTTGGCAAGGAGAGCTATCCAAAGGCTTGCACCGTGCGTTACCACTTCCCTGCACGGGATGGACGCGGTCCGGTGAAGCTGAACTTCTACACAGGCGGCGACCTGCCGCCTGAAGACGTCACCGCAGCCTTGATCAAATCTTTCGGCAGCCTGCCACGCACGGGATGCCTGCTCATCGGCGCGAATGGCCAGCTCCAAAGCGGGCTATGGAACTCCGACTGCTACATCAAGCTTAACGAGGATCCGAAATTCATGGGTGCAGACAACCATCCTTCAGCCAAACAAGTTCCGCAGTCGATTCCACGCGTCAAAGGCCACATCGATGAATGGGTAGACGCCTGCCTCGGCGGGTCCAAAGTTTTTTCCGACTTCGACTTCGGCGGCCACCTCACCGAGATCGGTCTGGCAGGCATTGTGGCGCTGCGATTGCAAAAGAACATCGATTGGGACGGCCCCGGCATGAAAGTCCCCAACATGCCAGAGGCGGACGCTTTCATCCGCACCATTGAGCGCGAGAAGTATCGGTCTTGATTGCCGGGAATTTGCTTCCGCTCCCTGCTCGCCTTATCCGCCCATGACGTGAATCAAGAAGTGCCCGGGACAGGACTCGAACCTGCACAACTTTCGCCACCAGATCCTAAGTCTGGCGTGTCTACCAATTCCACCACCCGGGCTTTTTTGGGCTTGAACACGGAACCCTACCCGTGTGTGCGGCGTTTGCAAATCCAGAGCGCCAACTGGAGGGACGCAAAGAGGATTAGCTATCAATGTTGGATTGATTTAGCGGGGAGCGAGCGCGCCGAGTGACCACGAAAGAGTGTCGCGGTTCCGGTCGGAACGACGGCACTTCTGGCGTCGGAGGATGCTACTGTTCGCCTGACTGGTTCCCAACCTTATTCTCGTGGATAACGATCACGCTTTTCCGTCATCCTTCGCCGTCTCAGATTCACGGTTGCACGGTGGAGCAACGCGTTTATAATTACCATAATGAAGCCAATTTATCTATCGTTCGCCTTTCTGGGCACGTTGGTCGTGGCTTCTGCTTCTTTAAATTTTCGTTGGCTGACGGAAAGCCAGCACTGGTTGCGCGCCGTCATCAGCAATGAGTCGGGCAGTTTTAATGGAGATGTAGTCGAAAAAAGAATCGCCACGCAATTGCTCTCGGCTCGTCACGAGGTGCATCAAGCAGCATTGAAGCCGGATGATGCATTGCGCGAGTGGCTTGGCAAGCGGATCGAAAATGGCACGATGGGCGATTTGAGCAGTCTGACATCAGCTGTGCAAATGCAGTTTCCGAACTACGTCCGACTGGCGGTCTGTTCCTTGCAGAGTCCATCGGTGGAGGACTTGCTCCAGAAGGCCTTTGAGTGGGGCAGCCAGTCGGAAAAGAGCTTCACGCATCAGGCGATCGTGGCCTCAGCCCGGTCGGCTCGGCTGGGATTTGAATGTGTCATTGTTACCGGGGAGCGGCTGCCTGACTTCCAGCCTGGACAGCTTTCTCGCGGCCATGACAATTTTTACATCTTGTGCCCGCTCTGTCATCGCGGCCAGGCTTGCGAAGTGCCGCCGCTGATGCGCAGCGTCACGCTGGAGTGTCCGCAATGTCATCGCCCTTACGTCATGCTGGCGGTGGATACGAAAGGCCGCTATCATCACGCCAACGAATTTCTCACCGGCTATGCGCCGCCCGCGCGTTTTCCAGCGGGTATTACGCGCTTGAACGAAATGCTGCTCATCTGGAACTCGGTCGTGCAGAGTATTCGCTATGTGCTCGACGACGCCGATGGAAATGAAAAAAACGATGCCTGGCAGACTGCGGCTGAAACGCAGAAACTCGGCACCGGCGACTGCGAGGATTCTTCCATCTATCTTGCAGACTGGTTGATCGCGCGGGGATTTAATGCGCGGGTCGCGTTAGGGCACTACGCGGAGCGGGGCGGTCATGCCTGGGTCATCGTGCAGCTTGATGGCGAAACCTATCTGCTGGAGTGCACGAATCCTGAAGTGAACACGTCACGCCCTCCGCTCATTAAGGATGTAGGCTCGCGTTATGTGCCAGACTGCACATTCGACCGTGAAGGATTCTACTCTCGAAAAAATTCCAGTGTGCCCTGGGACGGTGATTACTGGTCGCAGGCGAAATGGCAGCGCGTGATTCCGACTCCAGACAGGACGGTTGCCAAAGCCGTGGCCGACACCGCGAAGTGATGCGCGTATCAGGCGGAAATCACCCCGGTATTCGTAATATCAAAGCAAGAAATTTCCGGCGGGCAGAAAAGTCGGACATGAAAAGTGATGGTGCCGATGCCGCGATTCACATGAAGTTTCAGCGCATCAAGATCATAAAATCCGGACTGAAACTGCCGGCCCCACATTGGCAGACGCAGTGCGCCATAGAGCGGCACCCGCACCTGGCCGCCGTGAGTGTGACCGGAAAGCTGCAAGGCAATGCGCCGGTCTTCGCAGAGTGTGTGCGCGTAGTCCGGCTCATGCACGAGAATCACGGCGCGATCATCACTGCGTAATCCGCGTGCGGCCTGAGACCATTCAGGCTTCCCCGCCCAAACGCTTTGCAAGCCCGCCACCACCAGTTCACCATCAGCGCACTTCACCCGCGTGTGCTGGTTGACGAGCGTTTGCACGCCCGCTTTCTCCAGCTCGCTCGTGATTTTCGCTGCATTCGCCCAGTGATCGTGATTGCCGAGGCAGGCATAAATTCCGCTGCGCGGACTCAGCTTCGCAAGCAAGCCGGCGAATTCGCCGATCCGGTCGGACTTGCCAGTCACATAATCACCCGTGAGAAAAATCACGTCCGGCTTCAGTGAGTTCGCGAGCGTCACGCACTTCGCCACATAATCTACTTCGTAGAGCGGATCGAAATGGAAGTCTCCCAACGTCAGCGCACGAAACTTCGTAGGCGCGCGCGCTCCCAGCGCCAGCTTGAGATTATGCCGCTCAATCTCGACGCGATGGCGCTCCAGCAACGAGCCATAGCCAAATGCGCCGCCTCCGAAGAGCAGCGGTGTTCCCGCTAGTTTGGCGAGCTTGTTGAGGAAGGCGCGGCGACTGTGAGGAATCATTGGGTGTCAGCGATGGCCGATGCAATAGACCGCGCTCTGCGTCCGGATGATCAAATTATTTTCGCTGACTGCATAAGAAGCCAAGGTCGGTTCACCGAGATTATTTGTCGCCAGCAGTTTCAATTGTCGAGCGGCCTGAATAACGAATCCGGTTCCTTTTTCATCCTGAATGTAAATGCGACCGTCCGCATACAAGGGTGATGCACTGCACGGGCCAGCCACGCGCTCTTGCCAATGGATCGCGCCAGTCTTCGCATCTGCGCAGGTGACGAGACCTTTGTCCGCAACCATGAAAAAATCATCACCTATCACCAGCATTGATGGAGTGTTTGGCGCCTGCTTCTCCATTTTCCAGACGACATGCGAGTCCGTGACGTCGCCCTTGCCATCGGGCTTGATCGCCAGCGCCACGGGCCGATCGAAACCGGTGCTCATGAAAATCAAGCCCTGGGCATAGACAGGTCGCGGCACCACGGAGTAGCCCTCGTATCGCACGCGCCAAATTTCCGTTCCATCTTTCGGGTTCAAGGCGGATACGATGTTGCTTCCGGGACTGATCAGCTGTTTCACGCCGTTGACCTCGATGAGCAGTGGCGTGCAGAAAGAGAAGGTCTTCTTGGCATTCGTGTCGCGAGGTATCTGCCAGCGCACCTTGCCGTCCGTCTTGTCGAGCGCAGCGATGAACGGTTTATCTTCTGAGTCGCAATTGAAGATCAGCAGATCATCCACGATGACGGGAGAACCGCCGTTGCCATGAACCGGTTTGTAGGCCAGTTCTTGCGTCTTCCAGATGACTCTGCCGTCAGCATCCAGGCAGGCCGTGCCAAAATGTCCGAAGTGCGCATAGATGCGGCCATTTTCAAAAACTGGTGTGGACGATGCATAACTGTTCTTGTGATGCACGCCATAGCCCGCTGGATCGGTCACAGTAAAAATCTCCGTGTCCCAGACGATTTTTCCATTCACGGAATCGAGCGCCAGCACGCGGAGTGATCTGGCATCATGAGGGTCCGTTTCGTTATTTACCGCCACGGCGTTGGTCAGGAAGATGCGCCCGCCCGAGACGATGGGCGACGACCACGCCTTGCCGGGCAGCAGCGTTTTCCACACTACATTCTTAACGGTCGACCATTCCAAGGGAAGACTCTTCGCATCCGAGTGGCCATCTTTCGTCGGGCCGCGGAACTCGGGCCAGTCCGCAAAAGAAGTGAAAAGGGACAAGTGAAAAGTGAAAAGTAATACGGTGCCGATGAGTTGTTTCATGGTGAGAGGTGCTTTTCAATGACGGCTCTGGAAAGCCCTTTTGACTTTTTACTTGTCTCTTTTCACTTCAAACCGCAATCTCCGCCTTGATCGCGGGCCAGGGGTCGTAGTTTTCCAAGGTGAAATCCTCAAACTTGAAGTCATCAATATCTTTCACGCCGGGTGTGATCTTCATCAGCGGGAGAGTGCGGGCTTCGCGTGTGAGCTGCAGCTTGGTCTGCTCCAGGTGATTGGCATACAGATGCAAGTCGCCAAAAGTGTGGACGAATTCACCCGGCTCTAAGCCGCACACTTGGGCGACCATCATCGTCAGCAGTGCGTAACTGGCGATGTTAAATGGCACGCCAAGAAAGAGATCGGCGCTGCGCTGATAGAGCTGGCAGCTTAGTTTTCCACCGTCGACAAAAAACTGAAACATCAAATGGCAGGGCGGCAGCGCCATTTCTTCGATATGCGCCACGTTCCATGCGCTGACGATATGCCGCCGGGAATAAGGGTTCGTCTTGATGTTCGCGATCACATCGGCGAGCTGGTCGTGCTCGGCCGTCCGCGCCTTTCCAGCGCCGCCATTGCGCGCCATAAACCGGGCCGAGATTTCCCTGCTCATCCGCCCACTCGTCCCAGATGGTGACTTTATTTTCCCGAAGATATTTGACGTTGGTATCGCCTTTGATGAACCAGAGCAGCTCATGGATGATGGAGCGGAGATGGAGCTTTTTCGTGGTGAGACACGGAAAGCCCGCGCTCAAATCGTAACGTGATTGTTCGCCGAAGACCGAATACGCGCCCACGCCGGTGCGATCTGCACGGAAGCTTCCGTGATCGAGGACTTTGCGGAGAAGGCGATGATATTCTTGCATGATCGGAGCACGATTAGCCAGTGAACAGATTCGCGCAATATCCTTCTCCCGCTGGAAATGTTTCTGATCAATCCGAGCTGAGGAAAATTATTTACGGCTTGCTAGCGATCAGAAGAAAATCACCGGACCGGCCCAATATCTCCCAGTGATCCGTGCCGAAGGTGCGGTCGAATCGACCACTTCGAACCAGGCCGAAGGAGGGGTGTTTGGCCAGCATCAGTTTCGCGCAATGCTCCGGGCTTTTCGGCAGGCGTTCCTCTTGTTCAGGGGTGAGTGGCAGCACTACGGCAGAGTCGTTCCGGGTGCAGTAGATTTTTCGGCCTAGATAAAACTCCCAGCCATGGGCCGCAACATCACAAGAGAAAATGGTGGCGGTCTGCACGTCAGTTTTTTTCCGCAGCAACTCTGCCAGCGGTCGCACCGTGGCCTGCTGGGCGAGTTCGTCGTTGAAGTGATGCAATTGCGCGATGCCCAGCAGCCAGCCTGCCGCCATGCCGGCTCCCAGCACTGGCATGGCTAGCGCGCGCCGCCGCCACAGCACCAGTCCAAGTATGAGTGTGATTATGAGTAGCGGTCGCATCTCGGGCGCCTGCATGCCTCCCCATCGTCCCGCATATTCAAAGCTTGATACAAGCGCGAACAAGCTAAACACAGTCAGCGTCCAGGCTGTGAGCCACAGCCGTGATTTGAGATTCAGACTGATCCCGCGTCCCGCTGCCAGAGCCAGTGCCGGGAACAATGGCAGGATATAAGTGGGAAGTTTCGATCCGCTGAATGAAAGGATGATAAAGGGTGGAATCACCCAGCCGAGGAGAAACCATCCTGCAGGTGATGGTTTCACGCCTTTGCACCAGGCCATCATGCGCTCGACGAACAGCGCGCCCATCAAGAAGGTCCAAGGAAACAAGCCCGCCGGCAGCACCATGAAAAAGAACCACCACGGCTTGCTCCGACCATGAGCCGTGGAACCGAAACGATTCACGAGTTCGTCCCCGGCGAAGTAACTGAAAAGCGCGGAATCTTTCACTGAAAGCACGACGAACCACCACAGCGCCAGCGTTAGAGTCAGCGCCAGACCCCGCACCCACGGAAGGCGGAATCCCACGCCGCTTTTTCGCTCCGCCCACTGCCAGGCCAGCGCGCCAGAGGCGGGCACCACGAGCGCCATTGGCCCCTTGGTCAAGAAACCCAGTCCCATCGAGACAAAAAATAACCAGCCCCAGATCGATCCGCCTCCGCCGCGCACTCGTTTCACGAGGCAAAACATCGCCGCAGTGATCCAAAAGGTCATCGTCATGTCCGGCGTCAGCAAGCGCGCTAGTGCGAAGAACTCCAGGCAGGACAACAACACCAGCGCAGCCAGTGCGGCTTCACGTCTTCCGAAAAGCATCCGGCCCGTGCCCCAGGTCAGCAGCAGCGTGCCCAAGGCCGCGAGCGCGCAGGGCAGGCGTGCCGCCCACTCATTCACACCAAATATCTTCATGCTCGTCGCCATGGCCCAATGAATCATCGGCGGCTTTTGAAACTGCGGGATGCCGTTGAGATGCGGCACCAGCCAGGAATCTCCCGCCATCATTTCGCGACCCATCTCTGCGTAACGGCCTTCATCCGGTTCATTGAGTCCGCCGGTGCCGAGAAATGTGAACAGCGTGACCAGCACCAACACGGCCAGCAGTGCCTCCGGCCAGCAGTGAGTCCATGATGATGCAGACTTTTCGGGCAAGTTCATGATATTTTTTCCATATCAACTAACGGAAACTAAACTCCGTCAGGAGCACTTTAAATAGACTCCTGCTCATTGAAGAAAAGTGTGATGATTGAATAATTCAAACGACGGCAGCCATGAATAGCGAGATGCCGCGCCTGCGCAATCATTCACTGCGGAACCCGGCTATTCGTCGCCCTGCGGCCTGCCCCGATGTTTTTTTACTTCGCTGCGCCGGTGCTTGTGCTTCAGAATGCGCTCTTTCAGACCGCGCGGTCGTTTGCGATTCTGCCGCTTTTTTAGTTCAATGGCATCGCGCTTCACCTGGCGCGCGTTTTCTAGTTTCGTTTCCAGCTTGTCGCACAAATCTTGGCGCGCGACGATGCGGTTCTGCGACTGTGATCGCTCACGCTGACAACGAACCTCCAGCCCGGTCGGCAGGTGAACCAGCACCACCGTGCTGCTGGTCTTGTTAATTTTCTGTCCGCCGGCGCCCGTGCCCCTGATGAAAGCAGTCGTCACGGCAAAAGTTCAGAGAACTCGAGAAGATCCACACCGTAATCACCCTCGGGCAGCCAGATTCCAGTTTTCGGATCGACGCCAGCCAGTGAAACCCGAATCCAAAGATTTTTCGGTGTTTCAAAGCTCGCGCGCATGGTCAGATCACTCTTGAGGCTGACCGCTGCCGCATCAAGTTTGCCCCACGAACTGGCAAGGAGATAGCCATTGATCACAGTGAGATCGTAGGGGGTTTGCGTGCAAGTCAGGGAGCCGAGCGTCACGATACGGCCAGCCGTAGAATCAAATCCGATAGAAGTGACTCCAGGATTGCTGCCATCTCGGGCGAAGAACAGATGGCCGGAGTCCGAGGTGAAAGCGCTCCCGAACGAGATGCTGCTGTTGAACGAGTCCACCAGGAAAGCATTCACCCCATCGTAGGCGGACGCCTGCACGCATCTCAGTCCGGCATTGGTGGACGAAACATTGGTCAGAAGAACGGCGCCGCGCTTGTCGATATCGCTCACGGCAAGCAATTGTCCCGGAATCGACGTGCGGTTCCGGATCACGGGGTTTCCAGGCTGACAGAAGTCCAGCACCTGCAGCCAAGATTTGGTAGCATAGCCTCCGAAATAAATTGGGAGATTGATGGCGACTGCCCTGTTCGCATTGGTGGCCACGGGCAAAGTCGGAGGCGTGCTGATGCCCTGCTCGTCATAGGCGGTGAAAAGGAAACCTCCTCCGGCGAAAGCCCGGCTCGAGCCAGCATCCACGGATGTTCCGGTTCCAGTGATGGCCACGGAGGCAAGCGGATTCGGCGCATCTGGATTGTCGAGTCCCAAGGGGAAAACAACTGCCGAGACATTATTGGACTGACCATAGCCACCTCGCACGATGTTATTATCTGCAAGCGTGAGCGTAGAAGAGGTGCTGAGGCCCGTCACTCTTACCACTGGGTCGTAGGCAATCGGCCAACCCCAGTAGCCCCAATTCGCCTTAGTGGGGAGATACCAGACAAGGGTCGATTCATTGGGCCAGAGGGCCTGGGTATTCTCGAGATTGAACTGGTTGGACCCATTGGGGATTGTGGAGTCCACATGAGTAATCTCTGGCAGGGCCGGTGGAGTTGAAAGATCGAAAATCCAAGTGCGAATGACGTTCGCGGCCCCACCAGTTCCCGGCACTAATTGCCCGACATAGAGACGGTTTTTCTTCTGGGCAGTGCCAATGACCTGACCTGGCCCCATGTCCACTTCCTCGATCAACGCATCGGGATCATCCGTTCTCGAAATGCGCAGCATGGGATGACTGCCGCTGCCGGGGTTGTAGGCGATCCGCAGAAAATCGCCATAGAAGCCAAGGCCGCTGTCGCCATCTTCAATTTGGATGAGGTTCGTGCTTCCAAAGGGAAGCACGCGATCAACTTTCCAGGCGATGGACAACTGTGCGAGCAACTGGAGAGCGGAGAGATCAGCAACTCCATCCACGATCAATTCCTGGCCGGAGATGGAAATAATATTGTTACCCACCAAGGCAGCTCTGCGGGCGGTGAATTCATGATTGATGGAACTTTTGTAAGCAACGGAGTTCGCATCAACACTGAGCACGGCGGTTGCGCTCTGCCAGCCGCCACTGGACCACACCCACCGCGAGGAGCCGGTCACCGAACGGTTGAATGTAGATTGACCATCCTGGAATCTCCACATGGCCTTTGACGGCAGGAGCCGCAGGATCAGACAGATCCACAACGAAAAGAGGATCGACATTTCTAAAGGTCACCACATAGAGCCGGTCGCCATCAAAGCGGGTGGCATGAAGGCTTTCCCCATCGGCCTCCAGCAAATGAAGCTGAGCGAGCGGGGCCGTGCCATTTCCAGCAAGTGGAAATGTCTCTACCCAAGTCTGCCGCGCATTGGCAGCGGATCTGTTCCAGACAATACTACCTGCGGAGATAGAGTCAGCGGAGTAAAAGTTACGGGCTGCTGCGGATTGCTCAGTTCAAATCCTTGAAGCACGGTTCGCGTGCTCCAGCTGCCATTCGTCCCCGCCCGGACGGTGGAGGCAACGTAAAGACGGGTTCCGATGAGGCGACTGTCAGTGGCATGGCCTTGAATGGGGAGTTTGGTCACCAGCGTGGGAACGCCCGCGGTGACGGACAAGACAAATACGGCATAGGGGTTGTTAGAATCAGCAGCCGCAGACTGGTCGCGACCGAGCAGGGCAAGATAAGAACCGGTTGAATCCAATGCGAAAAACTGCTCGCCGCTGGCGGGCAGCCGCAGGGTTCCCGTGCGGACAGGACTCTGCCCGTTCGCGATGTCGAAAACTTGAAGTCCCCGGTATTGGTTGAAGAAAAACAATTGGCTGCCAATGACCTTCCAGATGTCCGGCTCAACCACCGCAAGCTTGCCAGCATCGCTGACACTGGCCGTCGTGTTGCCAGTCGCCAGCACGGCAATCGGCGGAATCGGACCTGGTATGAACCATGGCGGGATGGAAGCCCGCGAGAAACTATTCGGTCCACTGGTAAATCTGGCCGGAAACTTCGCCACACAGGCCCGCGCGCGGAGTTGTGACAAGGCGTATCCAGTTGGAGGAGGAAAAAATATCCGGGCTTCATGGGACTTTTTTTTCTCGGTCACATAACTTACCGCCAGAGGTTTCCAGCCGTTTCCACTTTTGCATTCCAGCGTCACTTGGTTCAACCCCGGAGGAGTTACGACCGTCAACTGCGCGCCAATTTTTTTCAAAGGCAGCAGGACGTTTGTGTCGGGTGCGGTCTGCGTGCTGGCAGTTCGTGGCGGGGGATCGGCGACGGCAAGTTGTGCCGCAACAAGAATAGCGCAGGATAAGCCTGCAAAATATGACTTCGAAATCATGAAAATTGTTGTGGTCCCTGCGCTTGTTTATCCGGCTTAGGAGCCTAGCAATTCGAGTCAGGAAGACAAGGGAAACCGCCGGTGTGTCCAACATTCCATGTGGAGTGGCCGTGCTGGATGATCTTGGATAGCACCGGCAAAAATAATATCCGAATCGATTGGTGTGTATTCATGGTAAATCGATGCGCCCTGAACAAAAGGAGACTATGATTGCAGGGTGATGTGGGAAACAGTCAAAAATCATGGCGGCAAACGGGTGTTTTTATCCGCCGTCATCGGTTTGTCTCTAACCAGCTCAGTTGCACTCTGCCAGGTTCCTGATGAATCCCGCCAGCTATTGCTGGCCGTCGCTCCTGACTGGAATTCCCAGCATGCCACCCTGCAGGGTTTTCAGCGTGATGGTGAAAATGAACCGTGGCGCGCAGTCTTCCGCACCGATTGGCCGGTGCTGCTCGGCCGCAATGGTCTGGCTTGGGGGCGCGGTGTTTTCTCGCCACCCGACGACAAGCAACCGCGCAAGACCGAGAAGGATGGCCGGGCTCCAGCGGGCATTTTTTCGCTGGGTCCATTGCACGGTTACGCGACAGCCGCACCGCAAGGAACAAGGTGGTCTTATATCCAAGTCGGGCCTTATGACGCCTGGATCGACGATCCGCGACTGCCGCACTACAATGAACATGTGCGGGTGAATCCCCGGCAGATTCCTGACTGGTTTGAGAGCCAAAAAATGCGACTGGGCGACAACGCTTACAAATGGCTTCTCGAAATCCGGCACAACACAGATCCGGCGAGACCAGGCAGTGGCAGCGCCATTTTTTTTCATGTGCGACGCGGACCTGATCGACCCACTGCCGGCTGCACGTCCATGGCGCTCGAAGATTTGGAACGTGTGATCGTCTGGCTCCGGCCAGAAGCGCGACCGCACTACGTGCTGCTGCCGCGCGAGGTTTATGAAAAGTTGCGCATCGAATGGAAGCTGCCATGAACTCCGTTGAAATCATCTGTC
>JAIOQF010000075.1 GCA_021413535.1 Verrucomicrobiota bacterium | reverse complement strand
CAATCGCGTCCGACAGCTTGGTGCGCTCGCTGGTGCGGATCGCTTTGCCATTCAACATCGGCACCCCACCCTTCTCAATCGTCCACGTTTCATTCTGCATCGGGTCGTGAATCACTCCCGCCACATATTCCCCGTTCTGTTTCGCCGCAATGGAAACACAAAAGTGCGGGATGCCGTAAAAATAATTCACCGTGCCGTCGATGGGGTCGACGATCCATTGAGTATCACTGGCAGGATTTCCGGAATCGCCCTCCTCGCCCTTGATGCAATGATCCGGAAAGGCCTTGAGCAAAATAGCAGCGATCAACTCCTGGCTGCGCACATCGAGATCGAGCTTGATATCATATTTCAACATCTCATTCACCGCGAGAGTGGAACCGAAATTATCCCACTGCAGTTTGCCTGCGGCGAGCGCAGCTTCCGTGGCGACCTGCAAAAGTGGACTCATCTTAATTTTTTCTCAGCCAAAGCGACGATCCTGCGAATGATTTCGCGGGCCAGCGTGCGCTTGGATTGTTTGGGTAATGGTTCAACTGGCCCCGAAGGAAAGCAGAGAATGACTTCGTTTTCATCACTGTCAAACCCGCTGTCGTTGCGACCGACATCGTTCGCGATCACTAGATCGCAATCCTTGCGGCGAAGCTTCTCTTGGGCGTTCGCCATAACATTCTCCGTCTCCGCCGCAAAACCCGCAAGAAATCCGCGAAAGCCGAACTCAGTGCGCATGGCGCCGAGCACATCCTGAGTGCGCTCGAGTTCCAGCTCCAACGAGTCTTCCAATTTTTTAATCTTCTGCGAAGCCGCTGACTTTGGTCGATAATCCGCGACTGCGGCCGCATGAATCGAAATGTCCGGCGCATCGGTTGATTCGCATATCGACTTTACCACTTCAAACATCTGCTGCGCGGTTTCCACCCGATGCAACTTCACGCCCGGTGGAGTCTCCAATACCACAGGACCCGATACCAGCACCACCGTGTGTCCAGCTTCCACCGCCGCAGCGGCGAGAGCATATCCCATCTTGCCAGACGAGCGGTTGCTGAGAAAGCGCACAGGATCGATTGGCTCGCGTGTGGGCCCAGCGGTAATAAGAAATTTCATGCTCAAAAAATCAACGCACGCACTTCAACTATCCTCGGCTTTATCACCCATCATGGCGATGGCCTCGACGACAATCTGATCTACCGGCCACAGCCTGCCCGAGCCTTCATAACCACAGGCCAACATGCCCTTGTCTGGGCCGATGAATTGCGCACCGCGGGACTTGAGAGTTTCCACGTTCTGCTGCACGGCAGGATGATCCCACATTTTTCCGTTCATCGCTGGCGCAATCAATAGCGGCGCGCGCGTGGCCAGCGCGATGGCGGTCAGTGCGTCACTGGCAAATCCCTGCGCAAGTGCGGCCAGCACATTGGCCGTCGCGGGCGCGATCAGCAACAGAGCCGCACTGTCCGCCAACTGAATGTGCGTGGGGCGCCAGCTTTCCTTTTCATCAAACAAATCGGCGACGACAGGCTCCTTCGACAAAACCTGCAGCGTCAATGGAGTGACGAACTGCTGCGCATCCGTCGACAACATGCACGTGAGCTTGCAGCCAGCTTTCACAAGCTGACTGGCGATATAAGCGGCTTTAGAAGCGGCAATGGAGCCGGTGATGCCAAGGAGGACGT
>JAIOQF010000035.1 GCA_021413535.1 Verrucomicrobiota bacterium | reverse complement strand
TCTCTGTGCCGTTCGATGTGTTCTCTGCTTGATTTCATGTTGTCGAAGATTGTATTGAGTTCATCGGCTCCGATGCCGAATTCCTTATGGGAACCGGGCAGGGTGCTGACGCTGCCGCTCATGCCGGGGGGCAGGAGTTTGGCGAGGATGTCGAAGAGCAGGTTGGTGTATTCGAGTCTTTCGCGCGTTGTCCAATCGGGTTTGAACACCTGTTCCTTTACCCGGGTCCCGTGAAACGCGCCGTAGGGGAAGCCATTGATGGTAAAAACGTAGCAGTCGTGTTCATCAAGCCAATGCTGGAACGCGGCGAGCGCACCGGGCTGCGCCAGTTCCCGCGCTGCGATGGTGCTGAGGCGGAGACCGATGCCGTAGGGCTTTCCTCCAGCGACACGTTCGCGCACGCGCAGGGTGTGTTCGCGAAGTCCGCGCCATGTTTCCTCCCAGCTTTCGCCGCGATGAATGTTGGTGCAGTAGCCGAGGTGGCGTCCGTGATTTATGAGCATGTGTGAATTCTAACCAGAACCTTGTCCATCGCGAGAATTTCCGCTAACTTGCGCAATCCTTGCGACTTGGCCTTCTTTTTGCTGTAGGAGAGATGCAAGATTCCCCACATGCTTTTTCAAGGATACGACAAAGGAGACTTCTGTGATGAAATGTTGGCCGACGATGGTTCGGTCCGGCCGCATTATCGTAGCGTGGTCGAGGGCGCAGTGGAGTGACTTTTACGGTATATTCCGACTCGCAGGGCACCGAAAGAATTTTTCCGTTCGATCTGGTGCCGAGAGTCATACCCGCCGCGGAGTGGACGCAGATCGAGCGGGGACTGATCCAGCGCATCACGGCGTTGAATCTTTTTCTTCATGACATCTATCACGACCAAAAGATCCTGAAGGACCGGATCATCCCGCCGCCCTATGTCTTGAGCGCGAAACATTTCCGGCGCGAGTTCATGGGCTTCAATGTGCCGAAGGACATTTACGTTCACATCTGTGGCACGGATCTGATCCGGGGGCGGGATGGTGGCTACCTGGTGCTGGAGGATAATCTGCGCTGCCCGAGTGGCTCGAGCTACATGCTGGAAAATCGCGCTGCGTTAAAGCGCGCGTTTCCGCAGCTTTATCAAGGTGCTGGCGTGCGTCCGGTGGACGGTTATGCGCGGGAGCTGCTCAAGGTGCTGCAGTATGTCGTGCCGAAGAATTTTCGCGATGATCAGCCAAACGTGGTGTTGCTGACACCGGGCGTTTATAATAGCGCCTATTTCGAGCATTCGTTTCTGGCACGCCAGATGGGGATTCCGATCGTGGAGGGCCGCGATCTGCTGGTGCGCGACGCGCGCGTTTACATGCGAACCACGGCGGGATTGACTCCGGTGGATGTCATCTACCGGCGCATTGACGATGATTTTCTTGATCCATCCGTTTTCCGGCCTGACTCTATGCTCGGGGTTCCGGGATTGGTGCATGCTTACCGCTCGGGCAACGTGAGCCTGGCCAACAGCATCGGCACCGGCGTGGCGGACGACAAGGTGATCTATTATTTTGTGCCGCGGATGATTAAATATTATCTGGGTGAAGACCCTATTTTGCCAAATGTGGAAACTTACCTGGCGAGCGAGCCGCAGGATCGAACATACATTCTAGAGAACCTCTCCAAGCTGGTCGTGAAATCTGCCAATGAAGCGGGCGGCTACGGAATGCTGATGGGGCCGTGGGCGGCCAAGGAAGAGATCGAGGAGTTTCGCAAATTGATCATCGCCAACCCGCGGAATTTCATCGGGCAGCCGCCAATCTCTCTTTCGCGTCATCCGACCTGGTGTGGCGAGGGCTTCGAGGGACGGCATGTGGATTTGCGTCCTTATATCTTGTATGGCGACAAGATCACGGTCACGCCCGGCGGACTGACGCGGGTGGCCTTGCGCAAGGGATCACTGGTGGTCAATTCGTCGCAGGGCGGGGGATCAAAGGATACCTGGGTGCTGCACGGCGATGAATGAAGCACAACGAAAAATCGCACCCATGCTTGCACCCCATTCCCAGATTGACGATTCTCCAGACCGCGATTCTTCAGCCATGCTTTCGCGGGTGGCGAACTCGCTCTACTGGATGAGCCGCTACATCGAGCGCGCAGAAAACGTGGCGCGACTCCTGGATGTGAATCTTCAGTTGATGCTGGATTTTGTCGATCTCGATGATGCGCAGCTCAAGGAGCACTGGCTGCCCATCATCCGGTCTGCCGGCGACGAGGAAACATTCTTCAAGCATTACAAGCAGGCGGACAGTCAGAGCGTGACCGAGTTCATGACCTTCCGGGAGGAAAACCCCAGCTCGGTGCTCTCGTGTCTCTTCGCTGCGCGGGAGAACGCCCGGCAGATTCGCGACCAGATCTCGTTCGAGATGTTCGAGACCATCAATGACTGCTATTTGTTTTTGAAGTCTACTGATGCGCGAAAGGTCTGGCAGGACGGTGCCCACGCGTTTTACAACAAAATAAAGGAATACTCCCACATCTTCCAAGGGCTGACTGATTCCACCTTCTTGCGTGGCGATGGCTATGAGTTCATCCAGTTCGGCAAATTCCTCGAACGCACCGACAAGACGACGCACATCCTCGACATTAAATATCACATCCTGCTGCCGAGCTTGGAGGATGTTGGCGGCGCGGTGGATGCCGCCCAGTGGCAGGCCGTGCTGCGCTCGGTCAGCGCTTTGCAGGCCTATCGTCGCTTCTATGTGGCGGACATCTTGCCTTGGAAGGTCGCGGAGTTTTTGATTTTCTCGCCGACCTTTCCGCGTTCCATACGTTTCGGCCTGGAGCGCGTGAATCACTTTCTGCATCTGCTCTCGAACACCAAGCCGGGCGAATATCGTTCCGCAGAGACACGCGCCTTTGGCCGGCTGGTTTCAGACATGCAGTTTCTTTCCATCGAAGATGTGATGAGCGGGGGATTGCATGAGTTTCTTCTGCGTGTGCGGACGACGCTCGACAAGATGGATGATTATCTTTATCAGGCTTTCATGTATCACCCACCGACCGATTTGGAGGCTGAGATCAGGCTGCACCAGCAGGAAATGCAACAGCAGCAGGCATGAGCGGGGACGTTTCTGGAGCAGCGGCATCCGAGGCTGGATGGATGGAACCGCTGTTACTGCGGGTAAGTCATTTGAC
>JAIOQF010000074.1 GCA_021413535.1 Verrucomicrobiota bacterium | reverse complement strand
ATCACGGCAGCGTTGCGCCGCCAGTCGTCCGCCATTCTTTGCCGAGTGATTCATCAATGGCTGACTGAACGGAAGATCCCGAACATTGGAAATCACGAAATCGAATCAGCGCTGCTGATGCTGCGCTGCGAAGGTCCGGTCAAAATGAATTTGCCGGGCGGCGCGCACCTGTGCTGTGACGGGCGGCGACTTTGGGTGCAGCGGTCGATTGTTCCGACCAAAAGCCGCGCACTGCGCCCTCGGCCTTCACGACCGCGGAATTAACGCCGCTGGCGATGTCGCGCAGGCTGAAGTCGCCGATGGCATCAATCTCCTTGTTGTTGCCACGCGGAGTCCCAGCCAGCACCCGGGCGGTGAGGATGAGAAGGGCGATTTTGAAAAGGAACTTCACGGTTGAGGAATGATTGAAAGTCGGTGGAGAGCGATGATCGACTGGGTTGAGCGATCAACATGTGAATAATACCATCCGGATTGGAATTAGCATATAAAAACCATAATTTATTTAATTTCACATCTATTAAATATCATGAGCTAAAAATGATCAGGGCGCTCTGAATGACTCAGTTGAAACATCCGATCTGCAAGGTTTCTTCTCGGCAACTCGGCTTCATGTTTGCTTGCACCCATTTCATGAGAGTTCGCTAACAATTTTGTTTGTTTTGCACCATTTTTCGCGTGTTCGCAAACATGAATGCTGAAAAGCGCAGCAAACCATACAAAAGTGTCGCATATAAAGCGCTTCGTGTGCAAACTAACAAAATTGTTAACGATCCAACTGTTCGGCTAAGCCCTCGAATACTATGCCTTCAGAGTTAAACAGAGCAGACGCCATTGAAGAGATGGAAACTGCATGCCGGTTTTTGCGAGCGCTCGGCGACACCTATCCCAAGGGCTCCATGGAACGGACCGCATTGAAACAAGCCCGTTTTGCGTATTCGCTGTCGTGTCATCGACGCTTCCCGCTCGCCGTCGCCTGATCCGGCCATCCGCCGGATTCACTCGAAATCCCGTGACTACTTCCGCGGCAGATTTTGCCGCACGACTTCGGAAAGGAGCTTGGCTTTTTCGCGGAGATCTTTGACCTCGTCTTCCGTGAAGGCTTTGCCGGGCGGGACGTCAAGAATGGGCCGCATGGCATCCAGGCCCTCAATAAGATCCTGAATGACGGGCAGCTTCTTAATCTCGGGATGAAGATCCTCTAGATTAGCGATGTAATATTCGACGATGTCCGAGCGACCAAGCTGGCGGCTCTTGTCGGCAGTGTAGTTTTGGGAAACGGCGGCGGTGCTGATCTCAAACGCGCGAAGCCAGCCACCGAGGCTGATGAGGTGGGCCACTTCGGAATCGCGCAGCAAGACCATCTCGGCCTCCACATCCGACTGAGTGGCGGCGAGTTCGGCGCGAAGTTTCTTCCAGTCACCTTTCACGCTATTTTCCAGGAGGCTCTGACTGTGTTTGTTGATCCTCATGCCGGCTCCGAGGGCTTTGGCGTGCTTTAGAAGAGCGCGACCGACATTTTCCATCTCCTCAATTTTTTCGCAATGAACGACGAGAAAGCCGTCTGCGATCAAGGAACCGAGCGCGAGCGAAAGCAGCACGCGGTCGCCCGGCGCCTTGTCGGGCAGTGGACGTTTTAGATTGTCATAGGACAGCGTGCCGAGGCCGTCGAGCTGGTCGAAAATTTTCCGGATGCTGGGCGTGGTGAATTCATTGATGCCAAATTCCTCGCGCACATGTTCGTTGCCGACGAGATCCTCGGGCACCTTCATGGAGGATTTGGCTTTCGCCTCATTCTCAGCCGGAGCCGCACAAGTGGCGCAAGACTGAAAAACACAGAATGCCAGTCCCGCAAAATAACGGGCGGCGCGGGACTGCGGAAGCTTCATCTGTGCAGACTAGGTTTGATTCTGAGGAATTCCAGCAATTCATGCGTGCGCGAAATTTTGTATCGTCTGAAATGTTAAGTTATACGATGGATTTCGGACTTGACGCTGGGCAGGCGCGAAACATGCTATGCATCCCATGCGTCCGCCCTGCCTCCCGATAAATCTGATATGACTGAATGGAATGTTTTGTTCTGGCTCGCCTGTTATGTGGCGGTTTTCACAGGGTTGAGCATCTTCGGTGCGCATCGCCTGCGAATCTTGTGGCTCTATTGGCGGCACCGCGGGCATGACGCCCCGCCGCGCGCGCGATTTGAATCGCTGCCGGTGGTGACGGTGCAGCTTCCGATCTTCAACGAGGCTCAAGTGGTGCATCAACTCTTTGATGCCGTGGGCGCTCTCGACTACCCGAAAGACCGGCTGCAAATTCAAATTCTCGACGACTCCACTGATGACACGCGCGAGGCTTGCGAGCATGGAGCGGCGGAACTCCGGGCGCGCGGTTTCGATGTCGAATACCGCCACCGGATCCATCGCACGGGCTTCAAGGCGGGCGCACTCGAAGAAGCGAATCCATCTGCAAAAGGTGAATTCCTTCTGATCTTCGACGCGGATTTTGTTCCACCGACAGATTTGCTGGGCAACATGATCCACCACTTCACCGACGAACGCGTTGGGATGGTGCAGGCGCGCTGGGGTCACTCGAACAAAGAACAGTCACTGCTAACCCGGCTTCAGGCCATGATGCTGGATGGCCACTTGGTGCTGGAGCAGACGGCGCGAAGTCGCGGTGGTTTCTTTTTTAACTTCAACGGCACCGCCGGCATCTGGCGCAAGCAGAGCATCATCGAGGCTGGTGGCTGGCATCACGACACGCTCACCGAAGACATGGATCTGAGCTACCGCGCGCAGATGAAGGGCTGGCGCTTCGTTTATCTCACGGATATCACCGTGCCTGCGGAACTTCCGGCGGACATGAACGGATTCAAGAATCAGCAGCATCGCTGGACCAAGGGCAGCATCCAGGTCTGCAAAAAAGTCCTCGGCACCGTCTGGCGCAGCAAGGAGCTGCTCCGCATCAAGCTGGAGTCCACCGCCCATCTGGCCGCAAACTTTGCCTATCTGCTGATGTTCGGCGTGCTGGTGCTGATGTATCCCGCGAGTTTCATGTTCCACAACTCCTGGCAGAAGGCGCTCTTTCTCGATCTGCCGGTGTTTCTTTTCGCCAGTGTATCGGTCATCATTTTCTATCTCGCCGCGCAGGGTGCGCAACGTCCTTGGGGCTGGCTCAAGGCACTGCCGCTGCTCCCGTTGCTCATGGCGCTGGGCGTGGGCATGTCCATTAACAACGGCAAGGCCGTGCTGGAAGCGCTGCTGAATCAGCAGTCTGATTTCGTTCGCACACCGAAGGCGGGCGCCGCGCGAAAGCGGAGCCGCTACAAGGCAGCGACTTCCATCAGCTTTTGGATCGAAGTCGCGCTCGCGCTTTACTTCTCATGGCTGGTGTGGCGTGCAGCCAGTGTGGCCAACTGGGCCTCTCTACCTTTCCTCGCCATGTTCCAGTTCGGCTTCATCTACGTCGTCATCGGCTCCATGCGCGGATGGTTTAGCCTGCCAGATTTTCACATGCCGCAGAATCCTCCGCAAGCGCCCACGCCTAGCGAGGCGATGACGGCTTAAGAGCGCGGCCAAATTGACTACGGCGCGTCGCCCTTGGGATCGGTCACCTGACCGCTGTTCACTTTAGATTTTAAGCGAGACCAGAAATCTTCCTTGGGTTCGCTGGGCGGAATCAAATCAGGTGCAGCATCAGGCTTCTTCTTTTCTGTCACCTTGGGTATCGTGGATTCCTTGGACGATCCCGTGCCGCGTGATGTCGTGGTCAGCGGGATGCTCAAGCCACCGCTGGTTTTTTTGACGGTTGTTGAAGATGTGGACTCCTTTGAACCACGTCCAGAACCCGAACTTGAACCCGAACTGGCTGAAGTCCCGCGACTGTTGGCAAAGGCAATCTGCTCATTGTTCAAATCCTGGCCGTGTGGAGCAAAGGTGTTCATCGGCATATCATATTTTTTTATGTCCACCGCCAGCTGGCGATGCCCCTGGATGAACGCCGTCGGGCTGTAGTAGTTCGAGTAATCCCGGGCGAACTTCGTGCGATTCATGCCGATTGCTAGATTCTTCCGCACTTCGAGATGGAGGTGCGCGGGATACATGCCGTTGTTGCTGCCCATCCGGCCCACTTGCTGGCCGCGCTCGATTTTGTCGCCTACTTTCACCTTTCGCTCCAAAAGGTGACCGTAAAGTGAGTCCACCATTTCGATTTTCCCACTGGGTTCGCGAAAGATGTGTCGGATGATAATGCAATTTCCCCAGCCCAGCTTCACATCTTCGGACAATACCACCACGCCCCCGCCGATCGCAAAAACAGGATCGCCCAGCTCCTGATCTCCCCCGGCTCTGCCGTTCCAGTCCTCGCCCAGATGGCCGTTCGGCCAAAAACCCCGGGCCTTGTAGTAGCCGCTCGCGTCCGGCTTCCCTACCGGATAATCAAATCCGTTGGCCAGCTGGCAAGACACGGTCTCAAAGGCCTGCCCGGATCCCGCCACGAACAGCAGCGACAGCGCTGTGATGGCAAAGACGATTCCCGGGCCAGGGCCGTGACGTTGAAAATAATGACCAGTCATGCAGGTTCAGACGTTGCCTCATTCAGCGCGAAGCACAACTCCAGAACAGCGGGTCATTCAACCCCAATAAGCGTCGTCTTCATGACTCTTCGCTTGCGGTTTAATCCTCCGCCACCATGATCGCCCTTCATCCTTCATCCTTCCCTACTATGCCTCACTGGCTCGACGCAATCATCCTGGGCCTCATCGAAGGCATCACCGAATTTATTCCTGTCTCCTCCACGGCCCATCTGCTCATCGCAGAAAAGTTTCTTTCACTCAAGGAAAGTGACGTTTTCAACATCGTCATCCAAGGCGGCGCGGTGCTGGCGGTCATCCCGCTCTTCTGGAAACAATTCTCCGGCATGATTTTCGGCCTGGCCGAACAAAAAAACCGCGAGCTGCTGGCGAAGCTCACTGTCGCCTTCGCCATCACCGCCATCGGCGGTTACATCTTGGACAAGCGCGGCTTCCGGCTTCCAGAAGAACTCCATGCCGTAGCCTGGGCCCTGCTGGTTGGCGGCATCGTCATCTTCTTCGTCGAGTTCGCGGAAAAACATACCAAGCCCAGCGACCGGCTCACCTGGCCACTGGTCGTGGCCTTCGGGCTGGCCCAGCTGATCGCGGCAGTTTTTCCCGGCGCGTCACGTTCCGGCACCACCATCATGCTGGCCATGCTTCTGGGCATGGCCCGTCCGGCCGCCACGGAATTCACCTTCTTGCTTGGCGTTCCCAGCATTCTGGCTGCGGGCGCATGGAAACTTCTTAAAGCGCTCAAGGGAACCGAAGCTGTCGAAGGACACGGCTGGTCCCACATCACCATCGGATTCGTCGTTGCCGCCGTGACTTCATTTTTCGTGGTCAGATGGCTCATCCGATATGTCCAAACGCACACCTTCAACAGCTTCGCCATCTATCGGGTGATCGCCGGCACCGCGCTGCTCATCTGGCTGGCCAAAGCCGGTTAATTCGCTTGGCCCACCTTAAACGCACTCAGAGTGCGTCCACGCCGCGTTCACTGGTGCGGATGCGCTGCACGTCGATCAGCGGAGAAATAAATATCTTGCCGTCGCCCACCTTGCCGGTGTTGGCCGACTTCAGAATCGCATTCACGATCAGCGGCACCTGATCATCGGTGGCGAGGATTTCGATCTTAGTCTTGGGCACAAAATCCACCGTGTATTCACTGCCCCGGTAAATTTCCGTGTGCCCGCGCTGCCGGCCAAAACCCTTCACATCCGTGACAGTCATGCCTGTGACGCCCGCCTCTTTTAATGCTTCCTGGACTTCTTCGAACTTATGCGGTTTGACGATGGCTTCGATTTTTTTCATGTGTGGCTGCAGGCAGAACATGGTTTAACCAAAACTTGCCCGGTGGTGCAAGATAAAAGATGGTCGGTTTTGCAATCAAGACTCGGCTTATCACCAACTCGTCCTCGATTCCTAAATCCGTCAGCATCTACCAAGCCCCCGAGGACGAGCAGGAGAACGAGAACGAGGACGAACCAGTTTCCTTCGCTCAACTCCGTAGTTGCGATTCCCCCTCGCGGCGGTTACGGAACGCCGATGCGCCCCCTGACGCTGATTATCACCCTCGCCTGCGCCGCCTTGGCGGCAACACTATCCAGTTGCAGCAGCCCTTCCGTGCAGAGCGGCGGATGGGATGCGCGACTCGGTCCCGTGCCCGTGGAACAAAAGGTCACGCCCGCCCAGCTTCTTAGCGAAGTCCGCCTCATTCAGGACATGATCCCCCGCGGCACCTATGGCCGGCGTATCTACCGCCCGATGAATGTGCGCTACATCACCATCCACGCCACGGAGAATCCCACAGGCGATGCCTGGCACCACGCGCTGGCTCTGAAGCGCGGTGCCCTCCGCGCCAACAAACGCCCCGGCGGAAACCGCATCGGCTTCCTCACCTGGCACTTCACCGTCGAAGACCGTGATGCCTACCAACACCTCCCGACGAATGAACAAGGCGAACACGCTGACTTCGACGGCCCGGGCAACAACTACTCCATCGCCATCGAAATGTGTGAGCATCATGGGAACGACCTTGCCAGGACCATCGACAACACCGCAAAGCTCGCCGCCTTCCTCATGTATGAGCATCGGCTGGGGATCGGCAGCGTGGTTCCGCATCATCACTGGCGACGCATCGGCGTCAGTCCCGAGCACAAAGACTGCCCGCACTTTCTCCTCGACCGCGGCAATGAGGGCCCCACTTGGCGCTGGTTCCTTGATCGCGTTCAAGCGCAATACTCCCGGATCATCCCCGGACCGGTGCCCCGAATTTAATGAGCGGAGATGCCGCCACCAAGCCTGCCAACATGACCAAAGGACGACTCGAAGCCTTCAGCGACGGCGTGATCGCCATCCTCATCACCATCATGGTGCTGGAACTCAAGACTCCGCACGGCACGGATATTTCCGCTCTTACAGCGATGCGTCCGGTGCTGCTGAGCTATCTTATGAGCTTCGTCTACCTCGGCATTTATTGGAACAATCACCATCACCTTATCCAAGCCGCGCGGCATGTGGACGGTCGCGTTCTCTGGGCCAACTTGCATCTGCTCTTCTGGCTCTCGCTGGTGCCCTTTGCCACTGCGTGGATTGGCGAGAGCGGCTCGGCACCCTGGCCGGCTGTGGTCTATGGCGTCGTGCTTCTTTGTTCGGCCATCTCGTATTACATTCTCACCCTGGTGCTGGTTGCGCTCCATGGGAAAGATTCAAATTTGGCCATCGCGCTGGGCAAGGATTACAAGGGCAAGATTTCCATCGTGATCTACGCCGTGGCATTGCCTCTCGCGTTCGTATCACCCATCATCGCCTATGCCGGCTACATCATCGTGGCCATCATGTGGCTGGTGCCTGACCAGCGCATCGAGAAGAAACTGGGAAGAAGTGCCGGCAGCGTGGAGTGAGCATTCGATCGACTCACTACGAAGCGCCACCGCACACATGATTGCATAATCATTCCTTCTGAAGCCAAAGCATTTGAAATTGTTGCCGGGCTTTTTGTGATTCCTGCTTCCAAACGAGTTCGGTTTCGTGAGTTTTCTTGTAATAGTCCTCAAACAACAGGGCTCTGGCCAGATAATAACCGGCTCGTGCAGCGTGGCGTTGCTCGAGCGGGAGACTGCTTAGAGCGGGATCCTGCTCAGGTGGGGAGCATGCCTGCATCTCATCCACGAGAGCGATGAACTTCGGTCCGGCCAGCCAGGCAACTTTGTCGATGGCCTGGAGACTGGCGGAAATGGGGCCCGAATACTCGATGAGCGGACGGTCGTCGGTATTTAATGGATAACCGGAAAACAGCTTCTTAGCGCGACTCAAGTTCCCACAGTAATTAAGCAGGAGATTATATTCGTGAAGGGCCTGGCCCTGCTGTTCCCAGGACTCACGGCGCTTGTCCAATGGATAGCCGTGATGGCCTTCCGCGAAGAAGGAGCTTTCACTTGTCTGTCCCACCAGGGCGACGGCATCGCCCCAGGTGATGAATTGATTGCGCCATGCAGTAACTTGAGGAAAGACTTCCAGCATCGTTCTGGCGATCATGCCAAACTCATCTTTGGTTAGCTGGTAAAGTGGAATCCACAGGACAAAAATTCCGTTCGGAGCCAGGTGGGCTTTGACATTTTGAAAGTGCTCCAGTGAGTAGAGACTGCCCGCGCCCTTGCGATAAACGATGAAAAGGTCGGAGTTAATGACATCAAAAGTCTCGCGCGTGGCCTGGAGATAGTTCCGTCCATCTTCAACCATCACCGTGCAGCGCGGATCGGTAAAGAGTGATCCGGTGAAGTCGCTGAAATGCTTGCGCGAGGCTGTGACCACTTCGGGAATCAGCTCGCAGGCCACGATCCGTTCTAGGCCGTATCGGCTGGAAGAGGCTTCACCTGCGGTAATGCCCGTGCCCAGGCCGAGGAAGAAAATGCTCCTGGCCTGGGGATTTAACATCAGCGGAATTCTGGTCTGTCCCCTCTCGATCTCCGCCGCTGCAGTTCCTCCCAAGCCGTAATGACCATCGACCTTGAGCTGCCGGTTGTTTCCGCGATCGACGACTGCGACTGTTCCATTGGTGCCGTGCCAGTATTCCACCATGGTTTCCCCTGGCGAGAGGAGCATCGGAGGCAGGCTCGTCCCCAGCAACAAGCCGGAGCAGAGCAAGGCCGCGCCGAGCGCAGTCACTCGCCAGATGCGGCCCAATGATTTGATCATGAATGCAAGCGCGACCGCGAGGACCACATAGAGCACGGCGAGGCCATGGATGGATTTCCACAGACCTAAGCACGGCAGCAAAATAAATCCCGCCAGTAACGAACCCAGGATGGCCCCGGCGGTGTTGACTGCAGCCAGACGCCCCAACATGCCTCCGACATTAGTGACATAGGGCTCGCTGATTTTTAGCAAATAAGGAAAGAGCGTGCCCAGCAGACAGAGCGGGATGCCCAGCACGGCGACAGTCAACGCGAAAACTCT
>JAIOQF010000073.1 GCA_021413535.1 Verrucomicrobiota bacterium | reverse complement strand
CGGCTGAACCGGTTGATTACTTTGAATCATCCGGCATCAGCCCCTCATTGATTCGCTTTGCCTCGGATGGAATAAGTTTTCCCTCCTTGTCAAAGCGCAGCTGAATCACCCAGCCGAAGACAGGGTCGGGCCATTTGCCCTTTGGAAGAAGCTTGGCGGGATCCGCGCCCAGCGCCTTGAGCAGGGCCGGAATATAGCTGTGATGCCAGGAAATCAGAATGCATTTTTTGTGCTCCTTCGCCTGGAGTTCGCCCGCTAATTTATCGGACTGCTCATCGCTGAAACGAACATCGATCTTCAACCCCAGCGCGTCACTGAGCGGCACGAGTGTCTGCCGCGGACGGCAGCTAGCCTTGGAATCCGAACATGCAAAAAGCTGCTCGGGCACCATCGCATTTCCGTCCACGGTGAAGTTCTTGAAATACGCAACGTAGGCCTTCGCGCGGGCCTCGCCCGCAGGCGACAAGTCGGCGCCGCTGGCCGGTTTCTCTGCGTGCCGGATGACCAGCACAACCGTGTCTTCCAAGCCGTGTTTCCCCTCGTTCTTTTTAGGCTTCCCGAACACGGCGGACGAACATCCCAGCACCAGCAAGCTCCAGCAAAGCAATTTGATTTTCATGACAAGAAGGACCCTATCCAGCAATCCCAAACTCGCAAATGTTGCGCCCATGAGTTTGATTTATCTGCGCGGACTGATCGGCGTGATTTTGGAACCTTGCAGGTCCAGGCCCGCCATCAGTCCTTGCTGGTTGAAGAAGAAAGCGTAGGTGCCTTTATTGATGTTAGTCGTGTTGAGTGAACCAGCCATTCCCCGATTCACGATGACGAGGCTCGGGCTGCTGCCAATGTCCCAGCCGCCACTGCGGTTGACCTTCTGAACCGATTCGTCATCCATCAGGAAAAGCGCGTAGCTGAACTTCTGAACTCCGATCTGCAGCCCGTATGAGGCGGCAGTTGTTTGATAGAATCCAACGATGCTTTCATCATTCCGGAACATCACACCATTTCCGGCCTGGCCTCCGAAAACGAATCCTGCACGGGTGATGGCTGGGAAAACGAAGATGCCCTTGGCTCCCTTGGCCAGCGATCTGGCTGCGGCATTCCGCGCGTAAAGCGAAGCCAGTGCTGCGCGTGAATCGCGGGTGATCTGTGAGGCGCTGGCGTGGGCCGCATTGCTGCGGGTAATGGGGTCATTCGTCGTGCAGCTCGGCACCAGTGTGGCGGTAGCTGCGGCCATGATGACGAGTTGGATGAGTTTGGGGTTCATGATGGCCTCATAATATCCCAGCTTGGCGGACTCAAACTGAAAATGACAGTGATTTTTAGCCCTTCAAGGCTCTGGAACCTTCGTATTTGCCAGGTCTCTTTTCCCGGTCGCTCCACAATTCAAAGCGTCCCGTGATGCTCCGACCATGGAATCTGTTGTGCTTGAGCCTCTTCGCATCGGCTGCTACTTTCGATGATGAAACTCACACTCTATCCCAAAACCAACATCATCCCAACTTTGACGCACTGGTGGGAAATCTCGGCGCTGGCAAAACTCATGCCGCGAAAGGAATTGTGGCGGGGATTGGATCAACCGCGAGGGTCAGCAGCCCGACCTTCACGCTGGTTCATGAGTATGGCGGCGGACGACTGCCCGTGTTTCATTTTGATTTCTACCGGATGGAATCGCCGGAGGAAGTTCTCGGGATCGGCTGGGATGACTACCTCGATGCTGGTGGCGTGTTGATCATCGAGTGGGCGGACAAGTTTGCGGAAATCATCCCGGCTCATGCGCGATGGTTTCAGTTTACGATCCTTGATGAAGAAACGAGAAGGGTGGATGAAGTTCAGGGTTCAAGGTTCAAAGTTCAAAGTTGAAACATCATGTCGAGTTGTCTTGCCATCGAAACAGCAACCGCGCGAGGCGGTGTGGCCGTGGTGCGTGATGGCGTGACGGTTTACGAGCAGCACTTTGCTTCCGAGCGATCCCACAATTCCCAGCTTTTCCCTCCTCTTGCTGAAGCTCTAAAGCTCTGTCGTTCTGATCTGCGCTGCATCGTCAGCGGCACCGGTCCCGGCTCCTACACTGGCGCGCGCATCGGCATCGCCGCCGCGCAAGGACTGGGACTCTCGCTCAATGTGCCAGTTATCGGATTGCTCTCAGTGCTGACCCCGGAAGCGGACATCTTACCGCCAGAGTTCGTCGTGTGCGGCGATGCCCGACGTGGAAAATTTTTTGCGGCCCGCGTTCGCCGAGGTTTACTCGAAGGAGAAATCACGCTGCACGACGCCGATGAATTTAAGAACTTGCGCGCGAATGATGCGGCGATTGCATGGTTCTCGTTCGATCCAAAGCCGCCGCTTGAACTCGCCAGCATTACGCTCACGTCGCCATCTCCCGCGCGACTGGCCCTGCTGGCGTCAACGATGACCGATGAATCACTCTGGAGCCTGGAACAAAGTCCGCTGGAACCACATTATCTGGCCGAGCCCTTCGTGACCAAGGCGAAACCGAGAAAATTGTAAGCTGTCGTGACCCGGCTTAGTTGAGCTTCAAGCAGCCTGTTCAGCCGACAATGATCCCCTGCTTCTTGCGCTCGGCTTCGCGCTCGAGAATGGGAACCGTCTCATTCGTCTGCAGGACCGGAATCCCCAGGTCGCCAATGCCGCGCAGCGTCAGGCCGCGGAAGATTTCATATTCACCGACCAGTTGCTTGAAGACATCGTCCACGCTATGCAGGCCGTTGGAACCGGTCGCGGCGAGGATGAGGTCGCGGAAAATTTCCCAACTGTCGCGCGCATCGCCAGGTGATTCGATGGCTTTATTTAGTCGCTGGAGACGACCAGTGACGTTGATCATGCTGCCACGCTTCTCTGCGTAACTGGAGGAAGGCAGCACCACATGGCTCTGCTCCGCCGTGGCGTTGGCCAGGATGTGACTGTGAGCGATGAAATTCACCTTCTGCAAATCAGCAGCATCGAGGCCGGCCTTCATCACGTTCTCGCCGAACACCAGCAGCGCCTTCAGTTTGCCGCTGCGGATGTTTTCGATGATCTGCGGCAGCTTCGATCCGGGCTCCATGCCCAGAATGATGCGCACGCCATTTGAATTCGGGTTCAAGTCATCCGCGCGCAGGTAGTTGTCCGCGCCGCCGGAGCGAGGCACCACATCGAGTTGATCCACCTTGAGGGAACGCGCGAGGGACTTCACGAGATACAACTCCTCGTTGGTCATCCGTGCGGAGGCGATGATGGCGATTTCACCCGGCTGCGCCGCTCTCAATGCGTCGGCTGTCTGCGCGATCGCTTCTTTCCACGAGGCCACCATGTGTTTGCCGTTCACTTTGATGAGCGGCTGTGTGAGGCGGTATTCGCTGTTCACGAAATGGAAGTCGAGGCGGCCCTGATCGCACATCCAAGTGGAATTCACGTCGTTATTTTCCCGAGGCGACTGGCGGAAGACTTCTTTTTCACGCGATCCGATCTCAGTGTTGCAACCGCGGCCGCACTTGGTGCAGATGCTTTTGGTTTCCTTGAGGAACCACACGCGCATCTGAAAACGGAAATCATTGGCCGTCAGTGCGCCGACCGGGCAGATGTCCACCGTGTTGAGCGAGTAATTATTTTCCAAGCGCTTGCCCGGATGCACTGCCAGCGTGGTGTGACTGCCGCGCTCGGTGAAAACCAGCACCGGATCGTCGGCGATCTCCGCAGTGAACCGGATGCAGCGCGAGCACATGATACAGCGCTCGTCGTCCAGACGAATCCGCGGGCCGATGTCCACATTCTTCGGTTTCTTGACTTTCTCTTCGCGGAAGCGGCTCTCGCCGTTGCCGTGCTCGACGCTGAACTCCTGCAGTCGACACTCGCCCGCCTGGTCGCAGATGGGACAATCGAGCGGATGATTGATGAGCAGCAGCTCCATCACGCCTCGGCGGCATTCCTCGGACAGCTTGCCTTCGGTGCGGATGCCCATGCCCTCGGCCACCGTGTTGGCGCAGGCGATCACTGGACGCGGCGACCAACCTATCTTCGCGAAACCTTGTGCGTCCTTCTCCGGCTCCGTGCCCGCTGCAGGACGGGGCGGCATGCCCATTTCCACGAGACACATGCGGCAGTTGCCCGGCGATGACAGTTTCGGATGGTAACAATAATGCGGCACCTGCGCCTCCACCTGGCGGCAAGCCTCGATCATACGCGTGCCCTTGGGGAACTTGTGCCAGGTGCCATTGACCTGCACGTTTACCATAGCCACGGCAGTCATGGAATTCGTGTCAGTAACGGTGGTGGTGCTCATCGGAAATAGGATCGCGCCAGCCAGTATTTGTCCGCAGGAGAAAGCCGCAAGGCGAATTTGTGAAAAATTTCACAAACTCAGCCAATTAACGATGCTCGATCACATCCTCCGCCTTGAACCGGACTTTCGGCAGCGTGGCGTATCTGTCCCTTTCCGCGCGATAGCCAGCAGGACAGAGCACCGCCGTGGTCATTCCGTCACCACTGAGCTGCAACAGCTCGTCAAATTTTTCAGGCACGAAGCCTTCCATCGGGCAGGTATCAACACCCAGCAATGCCGCCGAGGCCATGAATTGACCCAGCGCGATGTAAGCCTGGCGCGCAGCCCATTCCGCAATCCACGCACTGCGATCACCCGTCACCACATCACCAACCATCACGTTACGATAGCCCGCCAGCGCGTCCGAAGTGCCGCCGCGCACCTCGGCCAGTCGATGGATGAATTTATCGATGTCGGCCTCAGTCATTTTACGTTTCACCGTCATGACGACAAGATGCGAGCAATCGGCGACCTGCTTTTGATTCCACGCGTGCGGCACCAAAGACTCGCGCAACGCCTGGTCAGTGATCACAAGAAATTTCCACGGCTGCAACCCATAGGACGAGGGCGTGAGCACCAGCGATTCTTCCAACGCAGCCCAGATGTCGGAGGGGATTTTTTTGCCGGGATCGAAGGCTTTCGTAGCGTAACGCCAGTTGAGGGCGTCAAGAAGCTGGTAGGTTGGGATGGGGGTCATGTTTCAATGTAAACGAACAATCAGTTTTTCTGAATTTACAAAAATGTTCTGACAACAAACCGGGGCCGACAAAAAAATGCCGCTAATAACCGCGTGAGTGTCAGCGCAGCACTTTACAAATGCGGCAAAGCATGAACGCAGGTTCGTTACGACCAGCCCGTTTTAGCAGAATCACCTCTGCTCAATCGGCACCACCTTCTGCCCATAAGGCTTGCCAACGTATTCTGACAAGGGACGGAAGAGACGGTTCTCGCTCCACTGCTCCAGCACATGCGCGGTCCAGCCGCTCATGCGGGAGATGGCAAAGATGGGCGTGAAAAGATCGGTTGGGATGCCGAGGCTATAATAAACCGTCGCGCTGTAGAAATCGACATTCGCATTCAGCCCCTTCTTTTCGCGCATGATGGTGGCGATGCGCTCGGACATCTGGATCCATTTGGCCTCGCCAAGCTGGTTGCTCAGCTTGATGGCCATGTCTTTCAAATGCGGCGCGCGCGGGTCGAGCACCTTGTAAACGCGGTGGCCGATGCCCATGATTTTCTTCTTCTGCGCCAGCGCGTCGGCGACCCACGCGTCAACCTTGTCCACGCTGCCGATCTCCTCCAGCATGTGGATCACGCCTTCGTTAGCGCCGCCGTGCAGCGGACCCTTCAGCGCGCCGATGGCGGCGCTGATCGCGGAATACATATCCGAGAGCGTGCTGGCGACGACGCGTGCAGTAAACGTGCTGGCGTTGAAGCCGTGCTCTGCATGAAGAACATAGGCCACGTCCAGCGTCTCCTCCGCCTCCTTGCTTGGCACTTCGCCGTTGATCAGATAAAGAAAGTGCGCGGCCTCGCTCAAATCTTTGCGCACAGGAGGCAGACTCAAGCCCTGGCGCGCGCGATGGAAATACGCGGCGATGATGCCGATCTGCGAAACGAGCTTGATGGCCGTGGCCAGCTCCGCGCTCATCGTCAAATCCGGACGCATCGTGTCGTAACAGCCGAGCATGGACACGGCGGTGCGCATGACGTCAATGGGTTTCGCGCTCTTCGGCGCGGCGGTCAGGAAGTCGATCACACCCTTGGGCAGTTCGCGTTCGGCGCGCAACGCAGTGGTAAGATGATCCAGTTCCAACCGGTTCGGCAGGCGCTGATGGAATAGCAGATAAACCACCTCCTCATAGCTCACCTTGCCGGCGAGCTCATTGATGTCGTAACCGCAATAGAACAGGATGCCCTCCGCTCCTTTCACTTCGCCGAGCCGTGTTTCTGCGGCGACGACGCCTTCGAGACCTTTTGAGACTAGAGCCATGATTTGTGAATGCTGCGGAGGGTTTCTGTTAACTGTATTCCCTGTTCTTTGCTCTCACTCCGCCTCGGGCTCAAGCGAAAATTCGCGTGAGTCGCAGCCCTCCTGCGTCTCCAAGTCAATTGTTGCGCCCAGCTTGTCCATCCTTGCGCCCGGATTCACCGGTCTGGCACTGCCGCCCTCTGGAAATCCACCACTTTGTGAAATTTTTCACAATTTCATCTTGCCGCCCTCCACGCAGGAAGCATGATTCACTTTCGCATGGAAATTCCGAGTGAGCTTAAAGCCAAAATCGACGAGGTGATCACCCATTACCCCGTCAAGCGCAGCGCCGTGCTGCCGCTGCTGCATCTCATCCAGCATCATTTCCGCTTCATCAACGATGAGGCCGTGACCTGGGTGGCCAACAAGCTCGAACTCGAACCCATTCAGGTGCTTGAAGTCGTCACCTTCTATCCCGGCTTCCGCCAGACTGCGCCGGGCAAATATCACATCCGTGTCTGCCGCACGCTGTCTTGCGCCATGGCGGGCAGTTACGAATTAATGGAGTCGCTTTGCAAGACGGCGAACATCGACCGCTCGCACACGGATCATCATCACCCCATCGCCGTCAGTGCCGATGGTAAATACAGCATCGAGTTCGCCGAGTGCCTCGCAAGCTGCGGCACTGGCCCAGTCTGCATGGTCGAGGATGATTTTCATGAAGCCGTCGCGCCGGAGAAAGCGGCGGAGCTGCTGGGGAAGTATCAGTGATCAAACTTGAGGTGTAGCAGCCGACGTAAGGAGGCTCTAATTTTTTTCGGCGCACGGCAGGATCAACATCCATTGAGTGCCTCGTCACCTCGGCAGCTACCTATGCTCAGCTTGGGCAGACTACTACGAAGCATCACTCACTCGGCGGACCGACTTCCTTCACCTCCGCGCCGTTGGCTTCGCTCATGATGAGGATGGAGAGTTTTTCCACGGAGTTCAACTCGCCGGGCTTGAGCATTTGATAGTCGAGGCCGTTGGCGGGCATGTCGCCGCCGCGCATGGGCATGGGCGGAGGTGGATTCGCCGGGCTGTTCAGGCTGGCGTAGTCAAAGCGGCCGCGCAGATCGGTGTAGCCGTCCTTGAAGAAACGCACGGTGCCGCCCTGAAGCCTGGCATAGACTTTCACGTAGGCTTTGGGCAATGCCTTATTGCTGCCGCAGTCGCGCACTTCGAGGCGACCGTAATTTTCCGAGACCGTAAGCTTCAGCGTGTTGGCGTGATGAGCCTTGGCCTTGCGCTGTCCGGCACCGAGCACTTCGACTAGCACGTTGGCCTTGGCGTATTCCGCAGGCAACGGCGCTTCAAAATTGTCGCGGTCCGCTGGAAGTTCGAGTCGCGCAGTTTTGTTGGGCTTGATGATGGAGAAGCGGCCTGCGCCTTGTCCGGCGAAGGGACTGCTGCTGAAGGCGAACTCGGGATCCATCAAGTAGTAGTTCACCGTGACTTCCTTCAAGTTCTTCCAGGTGATGTTCAGCTTCTGTTT
>JAIOQF010000072.1 GCA_021413535.1 Verrucomicrobiota bacterium | reverse complement strand
CTGGCCGAGCACTTGATAGAATGGCCCGCACAAAGTCTGCACACCCGCTTGATGCGCGCATTCCAGCACCCGCTTCAAGTGAACGATCGCACCCTGGCGATTCTTCGCATCTGCCGAGAACGCGTTATGCGCCTCGTCCGGCAGGATGGTGACTGCGGTGCATTCCAGACCGTTATTTTTGATCTCCGCGCCGATCCGCTTAAAATGCGAGGGATCACTGGTGTCGAAGATTGGAATCTCGACACCATCGTAGCCCGTGTCTTTGAGCTTGGCAAAGACCGCGAAATTTTCAGTGGTGACGTGACCGGTATAGAGGAGAACATTGAATCCGATTTTCATGGGCGTGAGACTAGGGAATACCCTGCCTGCGCGCAACATCATTGTATTTTTTTCGGACTGATCGTTGGCCAGTTTGTTTCTGCTACCGAAAAATGGATTGCATTATTACGGGAAACCTAAATACTGCCCGCGCTCCTGCAACTGTCTGCGCCCCACGCCATGAATAAGCTAATCTTCCGCCGCCTGCCACGTCTTCTTACGATCTTCGGTGCCGCCACGGGCTGCATGGTCTTCAACTCCTGTAGCTCTTCAAAAAATGGTGCCGCGCAATCATCAGGTAACGGCGCCTATGCGAGTTATCCATCCGACGGGCACTACAATCCTTACCCAGGCGGCGGGCAAAACACAGCACCGAGCTATCAAGAGTATACCGAGGCTCCTCCGCCGCCTCCAACGACATCTTCCTCTTCATCTTCATCTTCGGCGTCTAAGCCAAAACCTAAATCGTCCAGCACGGCTTCCACTTCATCCGCTAAAAAGACCCCAAAAAAGAAAAGCACCACCACATCTAAGACTGCTGCCACCAAGTCCACCGGCAGCGGCACTGTCTATGTCGTAAAATCCAAGGACAGCCTTTGGAGCATCGCCAAGAAATATCATACCACCGTCAGCAAGCTCAAAAGCGCCAACGGACTCAGCTCCGACGTCATTCGCGACGGACAGAAGCTCAAGATTCCGTGATGCATCCGCAATCGGTCAGGTTGCAGCCGCATTCGTAAGAGTGCGGAAAATTGGGTGCCTTGGCCTTTCTCCAGAGTCTGCTACCATGGCCGCGATGGAGGAACTTTTCGACACCAGCACCCAAGCGGAGCCCGCGAGAAAAAGTCGCGGCATGAACGCCGGTGCACCGCTCGCCGCTCGCATGCGACCACGGACACTGGCGGAATACTCCGGTCAAGATCACATCCTTGGCCCCGGCCGGCTCCTGCGTCGCGCCATCGAGGCTGACCGCTTTTCCTCGCTCATCTTTTACGGACCACCCGGAGTCGGCAAAACAACTCTGGCGCACATCATCTCCCACGAAACCAAAGCCCGTTTCGTCACCCTGAGCGGCGTGGAAAGCAATGTGGCCGACATCCGCGCCGCAGCCGACGCCGCGGAAAAACTTCAGCGCATGAACAGCCAGGCCACCATCCTGTTCGTGGACGAAATCCATCGCTTCAACAAAGCGCAGCAGGATGTGCTGCTGCCGCATCTGGAACGCGGCACGCTGCGTTTCATCGGCGCCACGACGCACAATCCCTATTTCTACATCAACAGCCCGCTCGTCAGTCGCTCACAAATTTTTACTCTGGAACCGCTGGGCCTGGCGGACTTGGAGAAACTCATGAATCAAGCGGTCGCGGATAAAGAGCGTGGACTCGGAGCCATGCAGATCGTCCTGACTCCAGAGGCGAAACATCATCTCGCCACCATCAGCGATGGCGATGCCCGCAAATGCCTCAACGCGCTCGAACTCGCCGCACTGACCACGCCGCCGGATGCGGCAGGAAAAATCCTGATCGATCTCGCAGTCGCCGAGGAATCCGCCCAGCAAAAAACCGTTGTCTACGATGGCGATGGCGACGCGCACTACGACACCATCAGCGCGTTCATCAAATCCATGCGCGGCTCAGATCCCGACGCCGCGATCTACTGGCTGGCCAAGATGCTCTACGCTGGTGAGGACATCCGCTTCATTGC
>JAIOQF010000071.1 GCA_021413535.1 Verrucomicrobiota bacterium | reverse complement strand
ATTGATCGCGCTGGGACTCGGCGCATATTTTTTGCAGGATTTGCTGACTTCGCTGCGCATCCAGATCAACAACACCTTCGAGCAGAAAGTCATCTTCGATCTGCGAAGCGAACTCTATGAACGACTCCAGCGACTGCCATTGCGCTGGTTCGACAACCGTCCGACCGGCGATATCATGACCACGGTCTCCGAGGACATTCCTTCGGTCGAGCGCGTCTTGATCGATGGCATTGAGCAGGGAGTCATCGCAGTTTTGCAGATCGTGGTCGTGGGCGCGTTCCTGTTTCAGACGAATACCAAACTGGCCATGATCTCGCTGACGCCGGTGCCGTTTCTGGCAGTGGGAGCCCTGGCTTATACTTTGACCTCGAAGAACCGGTCTCGCAAAGTTCGCAAAGCCAGCAGCGCCATGAACTCGCTGCTGCACGACAACGTCGCGGGCATGAGACAGATCAAAGCCTACGCGATGGAGAAGGAAGAACACGAGCGCTTTAATCTCGCGAGCGATTCCCTGCGCCAGGCCACGCTCCACGTCATGCGCGTGTGGTCGATCTACCGGCCCAGCATGACTTTCGTCAACAACCTCGGCTTTGTCCTCGTGCTCTGGTTCGGCGGCAATGCACTTTACCATAAAGAGATTGAGCTTGGCGAGCTGACGATGGTGCTGCTGTTGCTGCGGAGTTTTTATGAACCGGTCGGTCAGCTGCATTCGCTGAACCAGCTCTTTGTCGCGGGTCGCAGCGCAGGTGAGCGGGTCTTTGATATTCTGGATGCCGAGGAAGAGAAGGACAACGACGCGGGCCGCACCCTGGATCGCATCACGGGGCACATCGTTTATGACCACGTTCATTTCTCCTACGGAAGCGTGCCCACGGTGCATGACATTTGTCTGGAAGCGAAGCCCGGACAAACCATCGCGCTGGTCGGCCCCACCGGCGCGGGCAAGAGCACGCTCATCAACTTGCTCACCCGCTTCTATGAATACGACCAGGGAGCAATCCTGCTCGACGGCATTCCAGTTCACGAACTGAACAAAACGTGGTTGCGACGGAGCATCGGCTACGTCACGCAGGAAAGCTTCCTCTTCAACGGCACGGTGCGCGACAACCTGCTCATCGGTAAGCGCAACGCCACTGATGATGAACTCTGGACGGCACTCGAAAGCGCGAACGCCCGGCACTTTGTGGAGTCATTGGCGGAAGGGCTGGGCACGCGCGTGGGCGAACGCGGCATCAAGCTCAGCGTTGGGGAAAAGCAGCGGGTCTCCATCGCCCGCGCGCTGCTGAGCAATCCGCCCATCCTGCTTCTTGATGAGGCGACCGCAAGCGTGGACACGGAGACTGAGCGCCAGATCCAGCAGGCGCTCGACGCTCTGATGAAACATCGCACCAGTTTTGTCATCGCCCACCGTCTCAGCACGGTGCGCAATGCCGACCGCATTTACGTTCTCGAGAAGGGCCAAATTATCGAGCAAGGCACGCACGAAGAACTGGTGGCCTTGAACGGTCTTTACGCCGGCTTGTGCCGCACCAGTTTGCTGGCGTGACGAATGAGCAGGGGCTCACTTCACGCGGCAAACTTCATTTTCTTCCACCAAGCCTCCAGCTCATCCGCCCCAAAGTCGGCAAGCACGTGACCATCCACTTCGATGCAAGGTGCTTTGGTCTGTCCGGTGAGATCGAGCATCTCGCGCCGCGCGTCGGAGTTATTGGTCACGTCGAGAATATCGTGCTGGATATTGTGAGCTTCGAGCCAGTCGAGGGCTTCGTCGCACCAAGGGCAACCGGGTTTGATAAAGAGGCGGGTGGTCATGGAAATGATGATTGATGAACGGTTAATTTTGCAGGCAGGGAGTTATTTCCCGCGCACATCGAGGCAGATGACATCGCCGGTGGAATTGCGGCAATAAATGCGGCCATTAGCGAGCACGGGGGCACTCCAGCACCTTCCTGTCAGCACCTGCGCACGGCTGATGACTTCGAATTTTTGCGGCGAGGCTTGGGCCACGATGAGTTCTCCTTTGCCGGTGAGCACGATGAGTTTTCCATCGGCCACCATATGTGCGCCGGGGCCAATGCTGACGTCCTGCCACTTTAATGCGCCGGTAGCGAACTCGACGCATTTAAATGGCGAACGCGAATCGGTGTTGTTGCCGTCGAAACCGTAGAGATGCCCATCAATCAGAACACTGGTGGCGAGTTGATTTTTCAGCTCCTTGTTTTGCCAGACGGTCTGCACGTCACTTCCCACCTTGATAAGCGCGCATCCTTTATTATAGCCCGTGGAGATGAAAACCTGGCTGCCACTCACGATGGGATCGGTGGCATTCACATCGTAGCGCGTGCTCCAGGGGAATTCCCAAATCTTCGCGCCGGTTTTCGCATTGACCTCGAGATAAGAATTGCCAGAACTGAGGATCACAAAGTCCTCCCCACCCCGGTTGATGGGCAGCGGCGTGGAATAGCCCGCGCTCTCCTTGCCCGACTGCCACATGATCTTGCCGTTTTTTTTGTCGAGTGCCATGCCGCCCGAGCCGACATTCAAAATCAACAGGCCATCCAGCACCAGCGGCGAGCCGCCGAATCCCCAGTCCGGAATTTTTGCGCCAGATTCTTTCTGGACATTTTTTTCCCAGATGATTTCACCTGACGAGGCTTCGTAGCAAAACACATTGCCCCAACGACTCAGTTGATAAACTTTTCCACCCTCGACGGTTGGCGTGCCTGAAGTGCCGCCCTCGTAATATTTGTCGCCGAGTTCTGCGGGGTAGCTGTGTTTCCAAATGACCTTGCCATCCGTAGCGTTGATACAGAAAACCGTGTCCGATTTATTGGCATGACCCGTCGTCATAAACGTCGATAGGCTTACTTCACGATTTTGTAAAGATGCGTCTTGGTTCGCAGGTAAAGCGCGCCATCGGCAGCGGCGGGCGAGGCTGTCATGCCGGAATCCAGCTTGTTGCGCGCCAGCACTCTGAATTCCGGTGCGGCGGCGATCACCGTGGCGGCACCGCCTTCATTGAAAAAGTAAACGCGATCCTTGGTGGCGATGGCGGAGGCGATGACTTTGCCAGCGCCCGTGAAGATGCGCTCGCTCCAGGCATGAGTGCCGTCGGCAAGTTTTACGCAGACTCCGACGCCAGCGGCCGTCGTCTGGAAGATATGATCGTTGACCAGCACCGCGCTGGCAAAGTCGGCATTGTATTTGGTCCGGTTCCACAACACTTTCGCGGTGACATCGCCCAGGGTGGCAGCGTTTATTTTGAGTGCCATCAGCTCACCGCCGGGATAGCCGGTATTCATGAAGACCGTGTCTCCATTCACAAGCGGGCGCACGGCGGCGTTGAATCCGCCGTGCGTCACCCGCCAGATTTCTTTTCCAGTGCGGGCGTCGTAGCCATAGGCGGCACGGGATCCGACGGACACCAGCTGGGTGTCGTTGCCGACCTTGATTAACGCGGGGGTCCCGAATGCTTTTCTCATGTCGCCTTCGCGAATCGGTTTGCCATGTTCCAAATCGTGATAATCCGTGCTCCGCGGAGTCTGCCATACTTCTTTCCCGGTCTGCTTGTCGAGCGCGATGGTAAATTGTTTGTCGATGCCGTCGAATGTCAGAATCAGTAAATTCTCAAACACCACCGGCGAAGATCCAGGGCCGCGAAAATGACGCACGTTGATATCCCGCCGCTGCCAGACGACCGCTGCCGTTTTAGGATCGAGCCGCGCGGTGCCATAAGTGCCGAAAGTGACAAAGACGGCATCTCCCTCCAGCACGCAGGAAGGCGCGGCGTAATTGTTCATGGGATTGCCCAGTTCTTCCGGAGCTTCATTCTCGAAGAGCAATTTGTGCTGCAGGATTTTCCCGTCCTGGCGGTTCACGCAATAGACAAAATTCTTCTTCCCGTCCTTGGTCGCTGCGGTAAACCAGATGAGATCACCACCGATGACCGGCGTGCTGTGGCCTTCATCTTCCAGTGGAGTTTTCCAAGCGATGCCTTGGTTCGATTTTTCATCCCACTCCAGCGGCATCTTGTCCGAATCCGGCACGACTCCGTTGCAGGTCGGTCCCTGCTTGTCCGGCCAGAACAACGGAGTCGTCGCGATCTGGCTGAACACAGTGGCAGCGGGCAAAATGAGTAGTGCCAGAAGTCGGATTGGATTCATCGTAATTGCGGAACTGAAAGCATAGCTAATGGCTGATAGAATTCGCTGAACAAAACATTCCAGGCGCATGATGTCACCTATCTTGTGATCACCTCGGTGGGGCTCAAGTATTTCATGGTTCGAAAATCAGCCATCATTCCCCCAGTTTCCCGCTGTTAGTGCCGTATCATTGCGTTACAAGCGCCCAAGAAATGGGGACGCTTCGGCCCCAGAGAGTATGGGCACGATGCTGTCCCCGCTCCTGTTTATTTCATTGCGCGAACCTCTATTTGAAAGATAAAAACACCACACTGAAAGCATCCGCAATCGAGAACCATGATTGAACATTAAGATGACTTAAGAATCAAAACGATATAATAAATGCGTTTTATCTTGATTAATTATGATATTTATAGTAAATTACACAACATGATCCCCCTCCAATCAGAGCCGCTTGCTGCGATGCCCTTTGCTCCCGGGTCTTCGGTCGTGACTAGCGCCCGATCCTCCGAGCAATTGGAGGGGGTTGAGCTTGCTCTTATCGAAGCACGCGGCCGCATCCTCGGTGCTCTTGACCGCGAACTGGCGGCGGTCCGCGCCCGCAGAACCCGCCACATCAACGGGCCCAGTGTGGCTCATGAAATCTTTCAGCAATCCCCTCTCCCGGCGAATGTCCTTTCAGTCAGCCGTGAAATTTTCGAGTCCAGAGAGCCCGCCCCTCTTGAGGCTGCGCTCGATCCAGCGCTGGAACGCGCCACACTCGAGGAGCTGAACGCCGCGCTCGCCGCTGCCTTCAGCCAAATGTCCGCGCCGTGAGCCGGGCGCGTTTGCGCAGCACCACGCAACGCGGCGGCGCGCCGTCCAGATTGAGAAACGCGATCTTCTGCGCCTCAAACGAATCCGCCGGAAGATGTGCGGCCCATTGTTCGACAGCGTTTGCTTCCGCATCACCGCCGTCGTGGCCGGGATAACACACAATGGTGATCATGCCGCCCTCAGCCAGCCAGTCGGTCGCTTTGCGCAAAGCGGTCAGCGTCGTCTCGGTTCGCGTGATGCAAGCCTTGTCGCTGCCCGGCAGCCAGCCCAAGTTGAACATGAACGCACGGATGCCACCCCTAAGTTCCGGCGGCAAATATTCCTCCAACCGTTCATGCCCCGCATGAATCAGAGCAATGGCATCGGGCTGTTTGATCTGAGATTTATCATCAAAGATTTGAGATTTTGTTCGTTCCAAGGCGGCGGCCTGCACGTCAAAAACAAACACCCGACCGCCGGGCAACACCCGCTGCGCGAGAAAAACGGTATCGTGTCCGTTTCCTGCAGTCGCATCCACCACGACATCGCCCGCACGCAAGCGCGGCCCCAGCAGCGCGTGCGACCAGCGCAGCGCCGTGGGCAGCGCCACGGGAAAACGCGTGGTGTGCGAAAGTGTATTGATGTCCTCGGGCTCAGTCATTGGCACGCACATCCACGACCGGCTCCAGCGGTTTGTCATCCAGAAGATGCTCTGCCAGCATCTTCGCAAAATACGGCGCCCGCAGCACGCCCTTGGAGCCGAGGCCGTTGAACACGCAGACTCGCGGATGCGCCGGATGCCGGCCGAGCACGAGCTGGCGATGCTTGATGATCGGTCGGATGCCAGCCTGCGTCTCGCTCATTTCAAAGGGGATGCGAAGCAGCAGCGAGAGCTTTCTGTGCAAGTCGGCGATGGAAGTCTCCATCGGAGTCGTCAAATCGAACTCATAAGTCGAGCCCGCGCGCCAATGTCCCGCAGTGTGCGGCAACAGCCAGCAGCCGCGGTTGATGATGCGGACTTCCGCCAAATTGACCTTGAGCGATGCGATCACTCCGCGCGCGCAGTCAAATTTCAGCCAGGAAAAAAAGCGGGAGCCGGTCCGCTGCTCCGCTCCGCGGCAGAAAACCACATGGCTGAAATCTTCGCCTTGCCAGAGAACACCGTTCTCAGACGCATCAACTTCTTCTTCGGCAATAACACCCTGCCGCCACGCGCTAATATTCTCAAAGAATGCGCGGCTTGCTTCCAGATACGCCGCCGTGTCCAGCCAGCCGGCCTGACGTTGGACGAAACCGCCGAACTCCGAATGCACCAACGCGGGATCGACCAATGGCGCGGCGGCATCAACCCATTGATCAAGCCCGGGTTCGTCTGCGCGTCCGCGCCACCATTCCACCTCGTGCGCTTCCTTGAACAAGCGGACGAGCGGTCGCTCGTGATAAAACTCGCCGCCAAGAAGCATTTCCACTCTGCGGTAAAGCGCGAGCGCCACCGGCAGCAGTTCCCCCACTCGCCAACTTGGTTTGACCCGCTTGCCGGTGATGGGTGTCACCAGGCCTGCGGCGATTTTGGAACAAGTGCCAGCTTCGTTTGGATCGACGATCAGAAACGGAACGCCGCGCTCATGTAAGGCCCATCCCAGCGCCGTGCCCGCGAGCCCGCCGCCGGCGATGAGAATGGGTGGAGCCGTCATGGGTGTTCGTAGCAGCCGACGTCAGGAGGCTCAATTGAATTCAGCACCTGCATGATCGCGGCTGTCGAGGTGAAGAGACAATATTCTTACACAATTTTACAAGAGAATGACCCTCATCCTCGTGATGCTGTCACACTGCTAAGATGAAAACACATTCTGCCATCGCCCAACGGCCCCGCGCCTCGCGAGGGAAAAATTCCACCGCATCAATCATCAATCAGCGTGTCGCGACACGAAGCCGATTCCATCTGTCGGTTCTTGCCCTGCTTGGACTCGTCATGATGGCTGCGGGCACTCAGGCGGAGCATTGTTTGCCACGGGTTGTGCGAAATCGGTTGAGCGCCACACTGGAGCTGTCCGACGGTTCACGGTTGGTGGGCGTTCCGCAGACGAGGGCGCTGGCATTAAAAATGGATTTCGCGACCGTGGAGATTCCGCTGCTGAACATCCGGCAGTGTGAAATCCGCCACAAGGAGGAACGAGTGATGGTGAAACTGCAAAACGGCGACCAGATGACCGGGATGCTGACCATGGAAAATTTTCCCATCGAGACCGCCTTGGGAAATTTGACGCCCGGTCTGGCACTGATCGACCGGATTACATTCACCATGTTACAGGAAGGCGGGCTGCCTCCAGGCGACGGGCCACTGAAAATCGGCAACGTGAACTGGACACCGTGGCGGACCCTGTTTGAGGTTCAGGGAGACAAACTGGTCACGCTGCCCAAGGCGCGGCCCGGATTCAATTACGGCCACTGGGGCAACGGTCGCAGCGCCGCGCTCGTGACCAACATCGGCAGCCAGGAGTGGAAGAATTACAGCGTGGAGTTTGAGCTGGGAATGACCGGAGTGAATCCGGCGTTCAATCCACATGGATTGCCTGCGGATTATCGTTCCGGGGCCCTGTCGTTTCATGTGGCCGACTCGAAGGAGAGCTGGAACGTGAAAGGAGAGAGCAGTTATGCTTTTGGCATCCAGGGCGACGGCAGCTGGTCGCTGGCATGCTGCTACAATCACCATTCCCCGTCAGCAACTGGCTGGGTCCAACCGTTCTCGGAAGGCGCGCGAACTTTGGCGAGCGGAAAGGGTTTGAGAATCGACCCAGAGAAGGGAAACAAAATCCGCCTGGACGTGATCGGAACGCGAATCCAAATCTGGGTGGATGACGAGAGCATCGTGGACATAGGCGATGAAAAAATGAGCGACACTTTCAGCGGCCAGACCCTGGATCACGGCGGCATAGGCATCTCATGGGGTTGGGAGTGCATGGGCTGGATTCGGAATTTCTCTGCAAAGCGCTTGTGATCGCGGTCTGCGGTCTGCCGCAGTCCACGGGGCACCCTCCGACCTTAAAAAATCATCGACTGACACCCTTCACCCCCCTTCAAAGCGGAATTTCATGTCTGCTCGTTTCGATACTCGACCGGAGTGGCGTTGCGATACTGGCGCATCATACAGCTGAGGAGACACCTCCTCTACGAATGCAGCACTTACATTGGAATTGTGAGTTCGTTCTACTACTGGACAATTTGAATTCCAAGGTAATTGAACAATGATTACACGCTCGCATGAAATGCTATATTCTTCCCCTCGCCATTGGCTTGTTCCTCATCGCCCCTGCACATGCACAGAATGCGGAGGTTCATCAAGTGCCGCCGCTCTCGCCGCAGGAGGAGTTGAAAACGATACAGCTTCCGGACGGCTACAAGCTGGAGCTCGTGCTGAGCGAGCCGGACATCAAGGAGCCAGTGCTCGCGGTCTTCGATGGAAACGGCCGCATGTATGTCGCGGAGATGCGCACTTACATGCAGGATATTGACGGCAAGGGTGAGCACGATCCCATAAGCCGCATCTCGCGCCACGAGAGCACGAAGGGCGACGGCGTGATCGACAAGCACAGCGTGTATCTCGACAATCTTCTGCTCCCCCGCATGGTGCTGCCGCTCGATGATCGCGTGCTGGTGAATGTCACGGACACCAGCGACATCACGATTCACCGCGACTCCAAGCGCAACGGCGTGGCCGATGAAAGCAAAGTCTGGTATGAGGGCGGCAAGCGTGGTGGAAATATGGAGCACCAGCCGAGCGGACTTGTCTGGGGACTCGATAACTGGATCTACACCACCTACAACAGCTACCGCCTGCGCTGGAACGGCACGGGCGCGCCGCTCAAGGAAGGCACCGCCAGCAACGGCGGACAATGGGGCCTCACGCAGGACGACTACGGCAAGATGTGGTGGTCGAACGCTGGCGGCGAGAAGGGCTTGTATAACTTCCAAACGCCGATCCTCTATGGCGCGATCAATGTCAGCAGCCAGAAGCCGAAGGACTTCGACAAAGTATGGCCCATCGTCGCGCTCGGAGACTTTCAGGGCGGACCCAATAAATTTCATTCGCCCACGGACAAGCGCTTGAACCACTTCACCGGCTGCGCGGGACAGACCGTGTATCGCGGAGACAGATTGCCGAAAGAACTCTACGGTAATGTGTTTTTGCCGGAGCCCGTCGGCCGTCTCATTCGTCGCGCGACGGTCAAGGTCGAGGACGGCATCACGAAGCTCGACAATCCCTATCCCGAGTCCGAGTTCATCCTCAGCAGCGATCAGAACGTCAGCCCGCTGATCTTGACCACCGGCCCCGACGTCTTCCTTTACATCGTGGACATTTATCGCGGCATCATTCAGGA
>JAIOQF010000012.1 GCA_021413535.1 Verrucomicrobiota bacterium | reverse complement strand
GTGGGCAGCTTGTCAAAGCGCGCGCAGATTCTTAACGATCTGCGCGCACTGGAGCGGGTGGATGAGGTCACTGCGCGTGAGTCGCTGGCGTTGATTGAAAATCAAAAACTTTTCGGCAAGGGGCTGAGCTGGAATGATGTGCAGCTTCTCGCGAGTTCACTGATTTACTCTGTTCCGCTGTGGACGCGGGATGCTCGTCTCCGAGAAGTAGCACGAAAGACTGGCGCTTCGTGGGATTGAGCCGGTTCACTTTCCACTAGTCCACTTCACGGCGTTGATGAGAATTTTCTGATATAGTTCAAGATTATGCACGCGCTCATCGTGACCGATGGCGATGCCGACGATCCTAGCCTTGTCGTTCTTCGTCACCCATATGCTGGCGTGCGGGGCTTTGTATTTCTTGCTCGGTGAAGTTTGCGCGAGCACTTCGATGGGTGCGGTGCCTGCTGGGATCTTGTCTGGTTCGGAGTTGATGTGATAAAGCTCGTCCTCGACGGTGAAGCTATCCGGCACGCCCTGCATCACGGGGTGATCTTTCTTCAAGACAGACACGGTGAATTTGGCGATGGCATCGTGTCCTCGTGCGCCGCCGCCGACGATCTTGGCGTTCAACTCCGGCCACTGTTCGAAGCCATACCAGGTGCCGGGATGGAGCATGATCAATCCTTTGCCGCGGTCGGCGAAATCCATCAGCGCCTTGCGGTATTCAGCGGTATCGAAGCTCTTCTTGTTCGTGCTGATGATCGCAACATCGGCGTTCTTTAACTCGGCGGTGGCGGTGGTTGAGTCCTCGGTCGCGTTCACGGAGAAGCCAGCTTCCTTGAGGAATACGCCATCGTAATCTTCGAACCATTTCTTGAAATCATGCGAGGAACCGCCGGCTATGATGAGAACTTTTATTTTGCCGGGTTCCCATTTCACGGGAGCTGCATCAAGGGGAGCGCGGACACTCTTGTCCGCATCGTTCTTTTTCGCGGCTTCGCCGCCATTATTATTTTGAATGCGGGCAGGAGTGCCCGCGCTCCCTTCTAGGTCGGCGGTGATCGCGCAAACCACGGGGGCGATGCCATTGTTGTTACTTTCCATCACGAGCTTTGTGATGGCTGAGGTGTTCTTCACCGGCAGCGTGATGCGTCGCAATTGTCCTTTACTCACGATGCCTTCGACATTTTCGCTGCCGGGCACATCAATCACGCGATTGTAATCCGCGAAGGTATCGCCGTTTTTTAGTTCAGACACCTCGCTCTGGCCGTCGGCGTGCACGATCGTCACTTTCATCGCGGGAAGATCATCTTTCGTCGCCGGATAACCCCAGCCAGCGATGCCGCTCAGGAAATGCAATCGCTTGGCGGGAGTGTGCATCGCGATCTCGACACGTTGCGGAAACTGTTGCGCGGCATTCTTGCCGTTGCCGCCCTTGAGCACGATCACGTTCGCGCCGGTCGAGCTCTTGGCTGGGTCTTGGATGAAGTAGGGCACGCCTTCTGCGGTGATGTTGCCGAATTTGCTGAAGTGCACGCTGTCGTTCACGGCTTCTTCATTGGCGAACAAGCCGCGCCGGGTGTCAGCGGTGTAAGCGCTCGCCAGGTTCACGATGCGGAAGCGCGTTTCGCTGGCGTTGAGGAAGGCCATGAGGTCGTGGAGGTTCTCTGCGCCGAGTGCTTCCAAGCCTTCGGGCATAAGGGAGCGCTGGGTGTTTTCGCGCTTGGCGATTTCATCTTTACGAATCTCGAAGGTGCCCGCCTGGTTGCGGAGTTGAAGCGAGGCGGTGTTCTCCTGGGTGATGATACCGGCGAGGATTTCGCCGTTCTTCTTCGTGATGTTCCAGGCGAAAAATGACGGATCCACCTCGCGGTTCGGATCGAGCACGGCTACGAGCAGGTCGGCTGGAGGATGCGCGCCCATGCCATCGAGGATGGGGCCGACTTCCTTGCCTTCTTTGCCGAACTTGTGGCAGATGGCGCAGGTCGCGGTGAAGATGAGCTTGCCCTTCTCCGCGCTGCCACCCGGCTTTTCTACTTCGGGTGTAAGCTTGGCGAGGAGTTGGTTCTTTTCCTTTGTTGCGGGACTGATGAGCTGGTCGAGCATTTTGCTCGCCATGGTGGCAATCTGTTTGTTAGGGTGAGTGCGCAGACGCGCGACATCGGAAGGGCTGAGGGTGGATGCTTTGATCCTTCCTTCACTGATAGCATTCAGGAGTGCTTGCGTGGCTTCCGCTCGTTTGAGGATTTGATCAAATGCGCTCGTTTGTAGTCCCGCCTTCAGGCGGTCATAATTTGCGACAAGAATTTCTGCGTGGCCGGCTTCGCCGAAGGATTGGATGATGGCGGATTGAAGTTCGGCGGGTGTGTCTTGACCGCCTAAAAGCGTGACTACGAACTGGAGCGCATCGCCTCCGACGCTGATGAGCGCGCGTGCGGCGTTGACGCGGTCGGCGATGGGGGCTTTGGCATCGACCAGCGTGGCGTTGAGCTTCGCAAGCCCCGCCTTCATGGCATCAGCCAGCAAGCCCTTCGTGTCCCACTTCGCGACCAGCGGCAGCGCGGCTCCCGCTGTGGCGGGATTGGCGAGGACTTTCTTCAATGCGTCGGTGAGCGAAGTCGTAAGTGCTGGAACTTCGTTCAGCTGCTGGGCGATGCCTTGGAGAAGCATCGGATTCATTCTCCGTGACTCGATGCTCTCAATCAGTTTGACAGCATTTGCGGCACCATCCTTGCCAAGTGCAGCTGGCAGAAGCGCTTCGATCAACGGCCTGAGTTTTCCGGACTCCTCATCCGAGGAAGCGGCAAGAATAACTTCAACTGGTGACTCGGCTGCGACGGCGATGGCTGCACTCCGTAGCCAGTCGCCGCTGGCGGTGTGAAAGACGTTTATGATGGCATTGGCCCGCTCCGAGCCCGCAAGTGGCGTCATCAGAAGCTCATTGTAGAGGCTCAAGGCCAGGCTGCCGTGATGCGGAGACAATCCATTCTCTGCCAAGCCGACGATTCCCTTTTGATTTCCCGTGGCTTCGGCTTCTTCGGACAGCAAGCGCCATGCCAGCTGCTTCACATGAGCGTTCGGGTTGGTTTCGAGAACCTTCGCCAAACTTAGAAAATTCTTTCGATCCAGCACCGGCACATCCAGTTTCTTTGCATCCTTGTGCTGCACGCGCCAGATGCGTGAGAAGTAGTGGTCGCGGTCGGGGCGGACGGCGGCGCTGGCGGGGCCGTGCTGCGGGCCACGGGTGTCATTGTGGATCACGGCCTGGTTGTAGAAATCGATGACATAGAGCGCTCCGTCAGGGCCGATGCGCGTCTCGATGGGGCGGAACCAGAGGTCTTTGCTCCGGATGAACTCAGTTTCCTCGCGGCCTTTTTCTTTCTCGGCTTTGTAAGTCACGCCGTCGGGAGTGACGAAGCGATGGCTGACGATGTTGATGGTCGGTTCAGTGGTGAAGTAGCTGTAGTTCCATTTCTCCGGCCAGGCGCCGCCTTCATAAATGGCGCAACCAGCCGCAGCAGTATATCGGCCGACTTGGTCGATCTGCACATAGGCTTGCTCCTCCCACTTCATGAGGGGGAAAGTTTTTTCGCCTTTCATGAGGACGTTGTAACTGTTGGTGCTGGGGATCTTACCTTTCGCGAGCACTGACTCGGGCAGGACGACATGCATGAGCACATCGCCGCAGGTGGGCTGAGTGAAGAAGCACTGGCCGTCCCAAGTCATGCACAGGCCCCAAGTGTTGCTATTCTTGGAGGAGTATTGCTCGAAGGCGCTGCCGTCGGGCTTGAAGCGCACGACGCCCGCGGTGTAGCCGCCGAAGTTTTTTGTGCCGTCGCCGTTGGTGACCTTGTTGCTCGTGCTGTAGCCGTTGGTGGCATAAATCCAGCCGTCGAGTCCCCAGCGGGCGTTGTTGATGACGGCGTGGGTATCGCCATTGCCGAGGCCGGTGTAGAGTTTCGTGCGTTTGTCGCAGACGCCATTGCCGGTGGTGTCTCCAAGGAACCAGATGTCCGGCGCGGCCGTGGCGATGACGCCGTTCTTGTAGAAGACGAAGCTGGTGACGAGTTCGAGCTTGTCGGCAAAAACGTGCTTCTTGTCCATGATGCCGTCGCCGTTCGTGTCTTCGAGCCACGAGATGCGGTCAATGGGATCGCGCTGTTCGAAGTTTTCCTTGATCACCGAGCCGCTGTCTTTCCAGACTTCCGTTTCCGGTTTGCGGCGACCGTTGGGATACTCCGGAGTCTCGCAGACCCACATGCGGCCTTTCTCGTCCCAGTCCACGTTCATGACTTTGTTCACGAGCGGCTCGGATGCGACGAGAGAAATGTTGAACTCTGGATGCACTTCGAGCTTCTCCGCAGCTTTGCTCGGATGAGTCGGGCCGCCTTCCACGTAGCGAAGATTGTCACCAAGTTCGTGTGGCCTAAGAAACTCGTCGGCGTTGGCGCGCTTGCCCGCCCAAGCGATGCCGCGAAGGATGAGCGCACGCATCACGGGATGGGAGAAGTTTTTGTATTGGTGCCCGGGGATGCAGACGAAGGCACGAAATGGAATCACCATTCCGCCGACCGGGAAGGTGCCAAGCGCTTGAATCCCTTGGTCGGTGTGTGCGGCTTCATATGTCCATACCTGCGGCTGGATGTCATAGACGCTGACTTTCCCGCCCGAAGTTAAATCAGTGGCCTTCTTCGCGGATTTACCGTTGCGTCCATTGCCTGGTTTCGGCGTGTAAGAGGCGGCAAGCACCTTGATGTGCGGCGACAAATCCATGTCGTAGTAAATCTCGTCATCCATCTCGAAGTTCGAACAGTCCTTAGTGATCGGGTTCTCGCGATCGGTGAAGTAAAGATTCAAGGGGCCCTCGAAGAATTTCGTTGTGCCCTTGCGCCAAGATCCGCCAATGAGGCTCTTGTAGTAATCGGTGCCTTCGTCCGTGTTTGCGACCGAGCCCGCGTGAATCACCACAATGCCGCCGCCGCGTTTGGAGTAAGAGTCCAGCAGCGTGCGCTCCTCCGGTTTGAAATCGCCGCCTCCGTCTCGATGTATAATCAGAACGTCTGTTTGATTCAGTTGCTCTTTCGTCGGAAAAGCATCGCCGCCAGTTGCCTTGGCGCCCCGCTCATTAAGCATCGGCACCCAATCGCGTAGAAATGTTGGATGATCATGTGCTCCGGGCCGGTGCGTCTTGAGTCCGCTGAGGATGTAAACGCGGAGAGGTTCGGAAGCGATGAGTGATGACTGATGAGTGAAGAGTGATGCAAAAAATACAGAGATGAAAAGGAGAAGTCGGTTCATGGTGCTTGATGCTGGCTTGTTAAATCATACAAGGGCTTTGCACTCGGGCAGTCCTTTGCGAAGAGAAGCCCACGGTTCCTGAGTGGAGACATCACTGGGGTCGGGTGCGACAGCAAGGTCGTCGGGAAGTTTCGCCGGGGAGAGTATTGCCAGAAAAACCAGCGGCTCATTATGCGGGTTGTAAGTTGCATGAACCATGCCGGCCGGGATGTGCGCCACCTCGCCCGCGCTTAGGACGCGGCATTCGTTCCCGACCCATTGCTCTGCGAGGCCGCTGATGACGTAGATGATTTCTTCGCGATGCGGGTGGATGTGGAATGGATGGCAATGCAGCGGGTCCATGTTCGCTCTCACCAGAAGCAGTTTCTCCGCGCCAACGACGTCCGGGCGGCAAAGCCATTCGTTTGTTGTCCAAGGGCTCGGCTCACGGAGCGCATCCGCAATTTGCACGAAGTGACGGTCTTTCGGGTTCACGTTGATCAGGCTTTAAATTTTGACGCGGCTGGCGCTTTGAGGGTCTTGAATTTTTTCGTCAGATTAGTCAGCGACTCTTCGACCCCCATGCGCTCGAGGCTCGAAGCTCCGACAAAACCGACGGCATCCGTGGCTTTGATCACACGGTTGGCATCTTCAGGTGTGTTGATGGGCCCACCGTGACAAAGGAAGAAAATGTCCTTTCTGATAGTGTTTGCGGCATCAATGATTTCCTGCGTGCGCTTGATGGTGTGGTCCCACGATACCACGGCACTCGTCACGCCGATGCTGCCACCGACCGTGGTGCCAACGTGGGCGATAATGGCGTCGGCTCCGGCTTTGGCCATTTCGATGGCTTCCTCCGGGGTGGCGACATAGACGATGCTGAACAAATCCATCTTCCGCGCCAGTGCGATCATCTCGAACTCTTTCTTCACGCTCATGCCGGTTTCCTCGAGCACGCCGCGAAAGTGGCCGTCCACGATGGTGTGAGTTGGAAAATTGTTCACGCCGGAGAATCCCATTTCCTTTACTCGCCCTAGCCAGTGCCACATGCGGCGGCGCGGGTCGGTGGCATGGACTCCGCAAATGACAGGCACATCTTCGACGACAGGAAGCACTTCGTATTCGCCGATCTCCATGGCGATGGCATTGGCGTCGCCATAGGCCATGAGGCCGCAGGTCGATCCGTGACCCATCATGCGAAAGCGACCGGAGTTGTAGATGATGATCAGATCGGCGCCACCCTTCTCGATGAACTTGGCGCTGATGCCGGTGCCGGCTCCCGCAGCGATGATGGCGTCGCCTTTTCTGAGCGTGGCGCGGAGGCGTTCGCGCACTTCCTCGCGTGTGTAAGGGTTTCCTTTTCCGGTCCAGGGGTTGGGCATGACTGTCAGTGTTGTTGCGGGTTGATTCAAACGAAGCTTGGGATGCCATTCTCACAAAACACGCCCTTTCGCGAAGCACCAATACCTATTCAAAATCCACATTGCACCGGCGGACTTGCTGGAGAGATTTCGTGCATGAAAATCAGCCACCTATCTGAAACGGACATTCTGGGGCATCGCACGCGGCAGATTTTGGTGCGGGCGGATGATTCCGACAAGCGGGACTGGATTCAGGGTCAGCCTGTCTGCGGCGCGCTGGCGCGGCACCGCATCGCGCACATCGGAGTGCGTGAAGCCCATGCTCCTTATGAGATTGTGCGGTTGAAACAGAGCGGAGCATTCTTCATGGCGTGTCTTGGTGGGGAGGGGAGGATTCTGGTGGATGGTCGCTGGCGGGTTTGCAAGGCGGGGACGGCATGCTTACTACC
>JAIOQF010000011.1 GCA_021413535.1 Verrucomicrobiota bacterium | reverse complement strand
GCAGAACACAAGGTCGTCAGTGGCATGACTGTCGCGATCGGGGGTCGATCCCGGCCATTCGGCGTGCTCGGGGTCCATGCGACTTCCCAACGAACGTTTGGCGCCGATGACATTCACTTTCTTCGGACGATTTCCAATCTGCTCGCCACCGCCATTCGCGGCTATGAGGCGGACCAGGCCCAGCGAGATGGCGCAGCCCGCGTCCGTGCCATCGTCAACACGTTGGTGGATGGCATCATTACGATCGACGAACGCGGCAGGGTCGAATCGATCAATCCGTCGGCGGAGAAGATTTTTGGTTATGCCAGCGAGGAAATCATCGGCCGCAACGTCAATGTACTGATGCCTGAGCCTTACCATGAGGAACACGATCAATATCTGCAAAATTACCTGCAAACCGGTAAGAAACGCATCATCGGCATCGGGCGAGAAGTATCGGGCCTGCGGAAAGACGGCACCATCTTTCCGATGGATTTGGCCGTGGGCGAATTGCAGATCAGCGGCAAGCGGATGTTCACTGGCGTGGTGCGGGACATCACCGATCGCCGTCGAATGGAGCGCGAGATCCTCGAAAGTGGAGCCGACGAACAGCGTCGCATCGGCCAGGATCTGCACGACGGACTTTGCCAGCATCTGGCCGGAATCGCTTTCGCGACCGAGGTGGTAAGCCAAAAGCTCACCGCCCGCGCCGCACCGGAAGCATCCAGCATCGGAAAAATTGGCGAAATGATCGACCAGGCGATCACACAGGCCCGCGACCTTGCCCGGGGATTACAGCCTGTAACCCTCGATGCCAACGGCCTGGTGGATGCGTTGAAGGCATTGGCGGACAGGGTGGAGCAAATGTTTCACGTCTCGTGCCTGGTCGTTTTCGAAGGCGCGTGCCTGGTTTATGACAATAACATCGCAACCCACCTCTACCGCATTGCGCAGGAATCCATCAGCAACGCAATAAAGCACGGAAAGGCTCATACATTGGTCATAGAACTGGCAATCGCCGGTGAAGACTTATCGCTTACGATCAAAGATGATGGCGTGGGACTGAGAAACACGCTGGCGGATGCCATGGGAATGGGCCTGCGATCCATGGACTATCGCGCTCGTTTGATCGGCGGCACACTGCGGATTCTGCCCGGCGATAGAGGTGGAACCACGATTATCTGTTCCGTGCGTAATAAGGAAATCTATGGCAAAGAACGCAAAAAGCTCGGCAACGGGAAAGAAAAAAGCAGCAACGCCAAGCGAAAAGAAAAAAATCCTCGTCGTCGATGATCATCCCATTGTTCGGGAACGCCTCGCAGAATTGATCAACCAGGAGATCGATTTACACGTCTGCGCCGAAGCGGAGGATTCTCAGCAGGCTTTAAAGGCTGCCGAATCGTTCGTTCCGGATCTGGCGATCGTCGACATCACCCTCAAAGACACGTACGGCATTGAATTGATCAAACAATTCAAAGAGCGATTTCCGAAATTGCCTGTCCTGGTGCTTTCGATGCACGACGAGTCCCTTTACGGAGAACGCGCCTTGCGCGCTGGTGCCAGGGGATACCTGACCAAGCAGGAGGCAACCAAGAAAGTCGTCACCGCCATTCGCCGAATCCTGGCGGGCGAAATTTTTGTGAGCGACAAAATGGCCGCCACCATTTTACAGAAGGTGGCGGGCGGTTCTTCGAGCATTGGCGGAAGCCCAGTCGACGTCCTGTCTGACCGTGAAATGGAAGTCTTTCAATTGCTGGGCGAAGGAGTCGGGGTGCGGAAGATCGCGGAAAATCTCTTCGTCAGCGTCAAGACCGTGGAAGCTCATCGCGAACACATCAAGCAGAAGATGAGCTTCAAGAACAGTGCGGAATTGCTCCGGTATGCGTTTCAGTATGTCCTCGAAAAAGGGGCGACTCCGCCGGCCAAAAGAGATTGATCAATCTTTCCCGCCCTTATGGATTGCGGCAGTTGATGCGGCTTAAGAATTCGATCGCGGCCGGAGGAATGGCCGCCGTTGCAGGAGAGGCATCAATTCAAAATACGGACGAATAATCTGTGATTCGGATTGCTCGAACTGCAAATACGGGTCGCCGAAAAATATCTTGCCTTCATGGAGCATCACAACCAGGGGCGGCAGTCGAAATGGAAGTTCTTTATCATGCGTGACCATCACTGTCGCTCGGAGAAAGCCGTCTCATTCCTGTCGAAATCAGACAATGTTCGCGGTGGAACGGCGGCCCGAAGCGCGTTGACCACCGCAAGCACGTCGATGATTTCCTGGAACACAGCGCCCGCCACCGGAGGCAGGTAGCCGGCTGCGGCGGCGAGCATTCCGGCGGCGCTGAGGACCATCCCGCCGACGGCACTTTGCAGCGCGATTCGCTTCATTCGCCGGCTGATGTGGAAGAATTCACCGACCTTCTTCAGTGATCGATCCAGAATGACCGCGCCCGCCGCCTCGGTCGTGATGTCGCTGTTCTGGCCCATCGCAACCCCAACGGTCGCAGCCAGCAGTGCGGGCGCGTCGTTAATGCCATCGCCGAGATAGAGTGTTTTTGCCTTGGCTGTTTCTTTCTGGACGATCTCAAGCTTCTGCTCCGGACTTTTCCCCGCAAAAATCTCAGCAATTCCCACTTGGCCGGCAAGGTACTGAACTTCCGGCTCACGATCGCCGGACACGAGCATCAACCGATTCACGTGATGCTTCTTTCCCAGGTGGCCGATGAAGAGCTTGCTGTCCGCACGGGGCTCATCTCTGAACCGAAATGCGCCAGCGTACACTCCGTCAACGACGACTAGGCACTCAAGACCCGGCGCAGTGGGCGGCAGCCGTTGCAGCGCACCAGGAACCTCAGCGGCGATTTTCTTGCGACTGGTTATCCGAACATGCTTGCCGAGCACCGTGCCTTGAAGGCCGGCCCCCGGCGGCTCGCTGATGTTGGTGGCTTCCAGCAAGGGCAGCCCGGCATCTGTCGACATTTTCAGGACGGCGCGGGCGAGCGGGTGTTTAGAGTATCGCTCGAGGCTCGCCGTGAGTTCAAGGATATGCTTGCGCTCGAACTCGGGAGCGATGAGGAGTTCTGAAACGCTTGGTTCGCCGTAGGTAAGCGTGCCGGTTTTGTCGAAAATCAGTGTGGTGCACGAATCGACCTGTTCCAGCACGGCGGGCTTCTTAACGACAATTCCCCGCCGAGCGCACAATGAGATGGCGCCAATGATCGCAACAGGTATCGCAATCAATAACGGACAGGGCGTGGCGACAACCAGCACCGCCAGGAATCGATTGGCTTGACCACTGAAGATCCAGGCCAGCAATGCGATGACCACCGCAAGCGGCGTATAAAACGCTCCAAGCTTGTCTCCAAGGCGTCGAAGATGTGGAGAATCCTTCTCGCTGGCGCGCATCACCTGGGGCGTGATGCTGCTCTCCGGCGCGCTTGCCGGCACCGCCCATGCCTTCAGCACTCGCACCATCGCCGACTGGAGCTTTCCGGCGG
>JAIOQF010000034.1 GCA_021413535.1 Verrucomicrobiota bacterium | reverse complement strand
GTTGAAAGGATAGCTGCGGATGGGTTTCAATCCGTTGGCGGCTGAAGTTTCCTCGATGCAGCGGGTCCGGCAGATGGCGCCCCGGGTGCTGGCCTGCGGTTTGAGCCGGAGCGCGGCTTCCATTTTCTCAAGGAAAGCCGGATCCCAAGTGTCGTCGTCATCGAGCAACACGATGAGTTCACCTTTGGAAGCGTTGATGCCGGCATTGATGGGCACGCCTCTCATGCCGGGCTTGGGATCGTCATAGGGCACATGCTTCAGGCGGCCGTCGAAATCGGCGGAGAGTTTCTCCAGCAGATTTTTCACCGTCGGAGATTTTCCCATGTCGATCAGGACCAGTTCCCAATCCTGAAAGGTCTGTGCTAAAACGCTGCGCAAGGTGCGCTCCAGCAGCATCGGGCGGTCCACCGTGCGGGTGATGATGGAGACCCGCGGCACGCCGGAAGTGGAGCGCGGCGGCAGGGTTTTCACGGCAGCTTTTTCAGTCTCACGCTGCTGGATGATTTCCTCGCGGAGCTGGGTCTCCAGTTTCGGTGGCGGAGATTTCGCTTTGGTCCGCCAGTCTTCGCCCTGTGCCAGAGGGATGAAGAAACGCTGCCAGTCTCCTTCGTGCAGCCAGTGGCCCTTGGCGCGCGGGTTGCGCTTGAGGAAAGTCTTGCGGCCTTCTTTGTCGCGCGCGGTGTTGTTCTGATGGAGATAGGTTTCATCCATCTCCACATCGGGATTGTAGTTCGGATGATCGTGCAGGAGGATCATGTCCCGGGCATCAATCACGATGCCGTCCTGATAGGCGCGGAAGCTGAACTCGTCGTCGGAGTAGATGCCAAAATAACCGCTGTGCAAAAATTCGCCCTGCTGCTTCAGGCGCGCGCGGGTCAGGATGGCCATGCAGAGCAGGTCATCGCGGCGGTGACCGTCGCTGGGGCGGAGCACGCCGGGCTGAGCGACATCGCGAAAGCGTCCGGCGAATTCCTCGTCCCAACCTTTGATGGGCGTCCAGTCATCGGAAAGCTGCACCAGCACATCGCCGGTGCTGGCTGCTGCGGCGAGGTTCCATGCGGCGACACAGCCGCCGCCTGTCTCCGGCACAATTCGGGGATTGAATTTCGCGAGCGACTTTTGCGTGGGCAAGTCATCGCAATCCACCGCGAAGATGTGCTCGATCCGGCCTGGTTTTGTTGCCGCCGCCAGCCATTTCTCGCGGGCCTCCAGCGCCTGTTGGGGGCGGCCTCGCGTGGCATGCAGCAGAGAGATTTTCGCGGGGAATAGTCGACGGAATAAATTCATCGGGAACGGTCGATTAGTTTCCACAGATGGGCGCGACGGTCAATTGGTCTCTCGATACAGCCGTGCTGCTTCTCTGTTTGTATTGAGGGCGAGATGTCCTCGCTAGGAAGGAAACACAGCCCGTTTCATGGGCTTGGATCTCTATCTATGTAAGTGTCGTTTTGCACTGATTTGTTTTACACGTTTGATGCCAGCTTGGCGGTTTGACTCACCCAGACGAGTCACTACACTGCCCGACCCTCCTTATGAAAAAATTGACCCCCGCATTCGCAATCTTGCTGGCGACTTTGCCGGTTCTGTCAGTCGCCTTAACTAAACCAAAGCTGGAAACCGGAAAGGATCTCATCGAGACGCCCGCAGTGGGAACCGGTTTATGCCTGCACAATATTTTTCAGTCAGATATGGTGTTGCAACGTGACAAACCCATCCGGATCTGGGGCTGGGCGGCACCGGGCGAAAGCGTGACCGTTTCCTTCGCCGGCCAGACGCAGACGACCAAAGCCGTCGCTGACCGTTCGTGGAAAGTCACCTTCTCCGCTCTGCCCGCAAACAGCACGCCGCAGAATATGGTGGTCAAAGGCACGTTACAGACCCTGACCCTGAACAACATTCTCATCGGCGATCTCTGGCTGCTGGGCGGTCAGAGCAACATGGAATTTGCCATCGAGAGAGTTGATAACGGCGATCTGGAAATTGCGGCGGCGAATTTCCCCAACCTGCGTCTCATGACCATACCGCAGCAAGATGGCCCGAACGCAAAAAGCAGTTTTCCGCGCTGGTATAAATGGCACGACTTTTTCAGTTCGCACCTGCGCCAGGGTTACTGGGACGTTTGCTCGCCGGAAACCGTGCGCACGATGTCGGGCATCGGCTACGTCTTTGCGCGGCGCATTCACATGGCGACGCAGATTCCCATCGGCATCGTCAACATTTCCCGAGGTGGCACCTGTGTCGAAACCTGGACACCTTTGGATGTGCTCAAGTCCATCAACACGCCGGAGGTCAAAAACAAACTGGCCGAATGGGACAAAAAAGTGGCCGAGTTCAATCCGCAAAAAGATCTCTCAGACCGCATCAGCAATTTCAACAAGCGCGTGGCTCAGATGAAGGAGAAGGGGCAGGATGTCTCCAAGCTCAATGCGCCAACCGAACTCCTGCCCGGCCCGGCCCTCGATATGAACCGTCCCGGCAACTGCTATGCCAGCACCATCGCTCCCATCATCGGCCTTTCCGTCAAAGGCGCCATCTGGCACCAGGGTTACAACAATGCTTTGGAGGCCAACGGACACATTCTTTATTCCCAAGTTTTTGTCCCGATGATCCAGGCCTGGCGGGCAGCCTTTAACGATCCCGCCATGCCTTTCGGCATCATCTCGCAAGAAACAGAAGGCGAGCCGCAAGATCTGGATAACTATCTTTCAATGATGGTTAATGAAGGAATCTACATCCGCGAGGTGCATGACAAGACTTTCCTCGATCTGCAGAAAGCGGGTGATAAGAACATCGGCATCGCCAGCAGTTTCGACCAGCGCCGCAGTTGGTATCATCCCCAGATCAAGATTCCCGTGGGCGAGCGCATGGCCCGTTGGGCTTTGGCCACGCAATACGGCATGAAGCAAATCCAGTGGCAACCGCCGACGATCAAAGAGACGCGGCCGGACGGCGGCAGAATCGTGCTCACATTCGACTCTGACGTCGGCCCCTATAATGACGGCCCGGTTCTGGGTTTCGCCATCGCTGGCAAGGATGGCAAGTTTCAGCCTGCGACCGCCAAGTTTCTCGAAAGAGGAAAAGATCCATTGAACCAGGCAAAGTCCAACAACCAGGTGCTCGCCCTTACCAGCCCTTTGGTGTCAGAGCCAGTCCATTTCCGCTATGGGTGGGGCCGGAATCCGCTGGGCAATGTTAAAGCCAGAAACGGCACCGACATTCCCCTGTCACCCCAGCGCAGTGACAACTGGTCACTCGCTGATGACTATGAAGCCAACACCGGGAAAAAGTGCGCCGTTCCCGGCATTCTTAATGGGATTGAGAATCGCGATTTGATCATGGCACTTCGTGCGGCAGACCTGGAGCGGCGAAAAGCCGAAGCCAGAGTCTTCCTGAAAGAACCGCAGAAATAGCTCGCTCTGTAAAAATCCATCTTGCTGCTTCAATCGTGATCAGGTGAGCGCAGCCATGCTGAGCATGGCATCGCGGCGACTCGTCATCGCAATCGATGGTAAAAATGTGCTCGATCCGGCCTGGCTTCTCAGCTGCTGCCAGCCATTTCTCGCGGGGAATAGTCGACGGAATAATTTCATCGGGAACGTTCGATTAGCTTCCACAGTGGGCGCGACGCTCAATCGGTCTCTCCGATGCGCTGTTGTGCCTGAGTTCTTAGGCTGCTCGCCTTCATTTGCCTTTCCGGGCACCCGCGCTACGCTCCGCGCTCCCAAATTTGAAATGAGCGCCAAAGAAAAAGAAGCCCCCAATCCCTGGAAGGACTCGCTGCACCTGCCGGTCACGGATTTTCCCATGCGCGCCAGCCTGACGGAGCGCGAGCCGGAGCGATTAAAAAAATGGGAGGCATCCAGGCTTTACCAGCGCATCCAGGAAAAGCGCAAAGATGCCAGGAGGTTCGTGCTCCATGACGGACCACCGTTTGCCAACGGCGATGTCCACATGGGCACGGCGCTGAATAAAATTCTCAAGGACCTGGTCGTGAAATCGAAAACGATGCTGGGCTTTCAAGCGCCATTTGTGCCGGGCTGGGATTGTCATGGATTGCCGATTGAGTTTCGCGTGGTGAAGGAAAGCACTGGCCTTATTCCCGTGGAGGTGCGTCGGAAGTCCGAAGAATACGCGCGCAAATACATCGACATCCAGCGCGCCAGCTTCAAGCGTCTCGGTGTTTTCGGTGATTGGGAGAAGCCCTATCTCACGCTCGATCCCGCGTATGAAGCGGACATCATCCGCACCTTTGCGAAACTCGTGGAGCAAGGGCTGGTCTATCGCATGAAGCGTCCCGTGCTCTGGAGTTTCGGCGCCGGCACCGCGCTGGCGGAAGCAGAGGTGGAATATAAGGACAAGGTTTCGCCTGCAGTTTATGTCAGCTTTAAGCTGGGAGCGCAGGCAATCCTGCCGGCTTTGGTGGATGCCTCGCTCGTCATCTGGACGACCACGCCATGGACGCTGCCTGCGAACCTGGCCATCGCGTTGCATCCTGAATTCGATTATGTGGTCGGTGAATATACGAACTCCGAAGGCGATTCCGATGTGTATGTCATCGCGAAACCCCTGATCGCCGAGTTTCAAAGCAAGACTGGCTACAAGTTCGCCAACGAACTGGCTGTGCTCAAGGGCACTGAGTTCGCAGGCATGGAGGCGCAACATCCATTGCTGCCGCGCACGTCGAAAGTGATCAATACACTCTTTGTCACCGCCGACACCGGCACCGGCGCGGTGCATGTGGCACCCGGTCACGGCGCGGATGACTATCAGGCTGGCCGCGAGCACGGGCTCGATATTCTTTCTCCGGTTGATGACCGCGGTCATTACACGGCGGAGGTTGGTTTGCCCGAGTTCGTCGGCAAGCACGTATTCCAAAGCAACAAGGGCATCATCGAACTACTCAAATCAAAAGGTGCGCTCCTCGGACATGAGGACATCACCCACCAATATCCGCATTGCTGGCGCTCGAAAACTCCGGTGATCTTCCGTGCAGTTGAGCAGTTTTTCATCAATGTGGATAAACTCCGTGCGCAGGCGCTCGCTGAAATCGACAAGGTCACCTGGCTGCCCGCGTGGGGTCGCAACCGCATCTTCGGCACCGTGGAATCACGACCCGACTGGTGCATCAGCCGTCAGCGCACCTGGGGTGTGCCGCTTCCCGTTTTCTATAAGGCCGACGGCAGCGTAATTCTTGATGCCGCGGTTGCTCGTCAGGTCGCCGACATCTTCGAGAAACTGGGCACTAATTCGTGGTTTGAGAAATCCGATGCCGAATGGGCCGCACTGCTCGGTTTGCCTGCCGATACCAAACGCGGCGTGGACACGCTTGATGTCTGGATCGACTCCGGGTGCAGTCACGTGGCGGTGCTCGACCGTCGTCCCGAACTTGGTGGAGCACCCGCCGATCTGTATCTGGAGGCGACCGACCAGCATCGCGGCTGGTTCCAGTGTTCGCTCTTGCTCAGTGTCGCCGCGCGCGGTGCGGCACCGTATAAATCTGTCATCACGCACGGCTTCGTGGTCGACACCAGCGGCAACAAAGTCAGCAAGAGCGATCAGGGGACCAACAAGAACGCCAAGCCGATGACGGCGGATCACTACTACAACAAGTATGGCGCAGACTTGGTGCGCCTCTGGGTAAGTTCCACTGACTATCAAAACGAAGTGCCGTTCAGCGAGGAGCTGTTCGAGCAGGCGACGAAGAGCTATCGCAGTATCCGGAACACGTTGCGCGTGCTGCTCGGAAACCTGAACGGCTTTGATGTGAAACAGCACGCGGTGAGCGTGGACAAGTTCACGTTGTTGGATCGCTGGATTCTTGAACGGCTGAATCACGTCATCAAAGAATGTCGCGAAGCCTATGATGCCTACGACTTCCGCAAGGTTTACGGGGCGCTCAACAACTTCTGCACTGTCGATTTGAGCCAGCTCTACATCGACATCACTAAGGATCGTCTTTATTGCGATGCCACGGACAGTGTGCGCCGCCGGGCTGCGCAGACGGCGATGCACCGCATCACGGAGTCGCTCTGCAAACTTCTCGCGCCGATCCTTTCGTTCAGCGCGGACGAGACCTGGGAATTCCTCGGCCACACGGAGAGCGTGCATTTGGAAACTTTTCCTGATCCTGATCCGGCATTCGCGGGTGACGAAGCGGGGGCTGCGGTGGAACAGCTTCTGCAAGTGCGCGCGGTCATCCAGCAGGCCATTGAGAAAGCCCGTCAGGAAAAGCGCATCGGGTCGAATCTGGAGGCCAGCGTGGAAGTCACACTGCCTGCGGAAAAGCTTGTTCATCCCGTCTTCGAGGATCAGGCGACACTGGAAGAGTTCTTCATTCTTTCGGTGCTGACCCTCAAGCGGGTGAGCGGTGCGGAGCCGGCTGCGGTCGTGCTGGAATCACCTCATCAGAAGTGCGCGCGATGCTGGAAGCATCTGCCAACTGTCGGCCAGCAGAAGCATGCTGATTTATGTGATCGTTGTGAAGAAGCCGTCTCCTAATCATGATAAGGCTTCTGCTTTTTCTCAGTCTTCCGCTTTACGTGATCGATCAAATCACCAAGGGCTGGATTGTCAGAACCTTTGAACTCAACGGAGAGGGCAGGGTTGTGGTGCCGGATTTCTTCACGCTGCACCACGTCGCCAACACCGGCATCGCGTTCGGCCAGTTCAATGGCGGGAAATATTCGAATTACATTTTCGGCGCGGTCGCGGTCGCGGCGTTGGGGTTGATCACCTGGCTCTATCGCAAGGGCACATTTCCCGGCGGATTTAGCCGCGTGGCCATCGCCCTGCTGGTCGCTGGCGTCTGCGGAAATTTCACCGACCGGTTGCTGCACGGTTATGTGGTGGATTTTCTCCAGTTCGATCTCCATGTGCCGTTCGCTCATCCCTGGCCATCATTCAATGTGGCCGATTCCTGCGTGGTCTGTGCGGCCTTCCTGCTGGCTATTGCTTCGTTTGTGGAGGCGCCGAAGCAGGAGCAAAAAAACTCGGATTCATAAGTGGAGGTTGAGGTCTTCGCTTGGCTTTTCTGCAGACCTTCTCTAAACTGCCGTCCGCATGGGCGAGATCGCACGGCCTCAGAACAGCACGGCACCCGTGTTGGAGGCTCTTCGTTCCGCAGATGAGCGCAGCAACGCCGCTGCATGGTCGCAGGCTTATTCGCTTCTCTGGCGGGACGGCATGATGGTGGCGCGCTGCGCGCTGAGCGGGGCGGAGCACGAGACGCAGCGGGAGGACATCGTGGCCACGGCACTCTCCCAGGTCATGCGAGGCGTCATTGAGGGGACTTCCGAAAGTTACAATGGAATGCACGGCTTTGACGATGTGCTGGGCATGATGAGGAGCGTTACCCGGTGCCGTGTCGTGGATTTTCTCCGGCAGCGCGAGCGTCGTCGCGAAGACGCGGTGGAGGAGTTGCCTGAGCCACCGCCGGCTGGAGTCGATAATCTGCCTTACACGATGGCGGAGCTGATGACGCAGGTGGAGATGCTTGATCCGCCTCTGCCGGACATTTTCAGCGACCGCTTTCTGCTCGGTTGGAACACTTCGGAGATCGCCGAACGCCGGAACATGAATGTGAACACGCTGCTGACCTATTTTGCCAAAGGCTTTAAACTGCTGCGTGAGCGGCTCCAGCGACTGGAGGGAACTCTATGAAAAGCGATTCGCATATTCCCAGAAACAATGCCGAAGTGATGGAGAATATCATGGTTCTCGACGCGCTGGGCGAGACCACGCCGGAGCAGAAGCTGCGGCTGAAAGAGGCCATGGCGAAGGATGCCGCGCTTGCTGCGAGGCACGCTGCACTGACTCGTCAGACGCGGGCGATGGAAGGCATCTTTAACTCCCATCCTTCCGCTGGCGCTGCTGATCGTGAAGCAGCACCGCTCCCAGCGAACGTCTTGGCGCGGATGGAAGGAATCAGACGCGAGGCGCTGGCGAATCTTCGCAACCAGCAGGATACCCCGGCAAATGTCGTCGCCTTCCCGCGAACCATTCAAAATTCAAAGTTTAAAATTCAAAATTACCTCGCACCCGGGCTCGCCAAAGCCGCGATCATCGCCTTGCTCGGCATTGTAACTGGCTATTGAGTCTTGCGTGACCAGCGGCCACCCATCGCCTCCGCTGCGCTCGCCCCGCGCGGAGCCACGGGTTTGACTCAACCGCTGATTGTTTGGGAGAACAAACCGGAACAAAAATACGATGTATGGATTCTTCCGCCTGAGGGAAATCAGACCGAGGCTCCGGCACTGTTTACCGCAAAAAATGTGCGCTCGCCTCTAGCCTTTGCGGATCTCCAGCCCACTGATGCGGCGGAAGGACAGAAGGAACTGCAGCCCGGCAAGCCTTATCGTTTACTAGTCTGCTTCGCTACGCTCGGCCGACTCGCTGGTGTGACTGTGCCTTTTGAAACGACTGCAGAGGCAGCGGGCCAGATTCATGTGCCTTCGGAAATGAGCGCTGTGTTGCTTAAAGCGAGAAGGCTCATCGAATCGGGCAAGCCGGGAGATGCGTTGATGGTCTTGAGCACGCTGCCGGAGAGTGAGCGGGCTGCTGGCGCAGCGCAGGCCGTTGAGGAGGAGGCTCGGAAAAAACTTCCGATGGCGGATTCAGTGCCACGAGGATGAGGCAAATCAAATACCATGAAACAACAAACAACCTCAAAAGTGCTTCTGCCCATGCTTGCGTTCTGTCGACAAATTTCTTGCCTGCTTGTCTGCGTCCTTTCGATTTTGTCCTTGGTTGGGTGCACCTTCACTGATCCCGCCTATTCGGAAAAAATGGCCTCTGTCCGCACGGACTGGACTGGAAAGGAAATCGTCGGTGTCTGGGTTGCGAAATTTCAGCTCTTGTCATACGTCTTGCTATTCCGACCCGATGGGACCGGAATCTACAGGGTGCAGGGGGATGAGTGCCCGCTCCCATGGAAGTATATCGGTCGTGGCGTCTGGCAGGCTCAAGCGAGGAGTCCTCGGTCCATTCCATCCAACAGGTCCCTGACGCTTCGCTTCAATGGAAAGCAGTTGCTGAACGCAGAATCGGATGGCTCTTTCGACCAATCATTCGTCTTGGTTCGTAGTGACGACACCGAGGGCTTCAATGTCGAAAGGCAAAAAAGAGGAGGGCCGGGAGGAAGCCTTGGTGGGAACGCGATGGGCAGCCTCTTGCCCAATTAACAAGCGCCTGCCAAAGGTGGAATGGGGCTACCGTCGCCTCATCAAGTGATCCTCCACCGCCGCCTGGTCATCAGCCCGCACAAATACCAAGCGCATCCCCTGAGCCGCAAGAAGCAGTTCCTGCCCATCGAAGTGGATCGTCATTTCGCGCTGTTCCCATCCTCCCCAACTGCAACTCCCTCGCCATGTGCCTGACCCGACGTAATTCCATTCCATAGTCGATTCCATCCCGGCATACCTCATGATGCCGGTTCCATTCGGGCGAACCAGCATGGCAAACTTGGTTTGCATACCATAGGGGCCGTTCTTTAGCTTGGAAACCCATACCCCAACGATCTCTGTTCCTTTGCAGTTCGTCCGAAGCGTGGCGAGCTTGGATGAATACTCGACATCCGCGCAGCCTGAGGCGAAGAGCAGCGCAGCGAAGGTAATCACTAAACGACGAAGGCTGGCCACAACTGGCTTTGTTAGCGAGGCTAGACTATCACTAGAGAATTGCTGATTCATGGGAATTATTGTCTTTTCCGCAAATGCTCATCCACTGCGCTAGTATCATCGGCGGGAACGAAGACTGCTCTTGGTTTGCCAAGCACGGCGCTCGACTTTTCAAATTCGACCAGCAGTTCTTTCCCTGTGTAATGAATCTCCAAAGGAGTTTGATAGCCCAACCATGGGTCGTTCCCGGGCTGAACTTTACGGATCCCTTTCCACAAGCCTCCACCAGCGTAGCGCCATTTTACATCGTAAGTAGCGCGGACCTGCGCCCCGCCTCGCTCACGCATCAATCCTGTCCCATCGGGTCTCAGCAAGAGAGTGAAGTGCAGACCACCAAACGCGACCTGGTCAAACTTGGAGACCCAGACACCCACGATCTCCCTTCCTGTCCAGTCCGTGCGAGATTGGGGGAGCTTTTGCATATATTCAGAATCTGTCATGGAGCATCCTGAAGTAAAATGAAGCAAGAGGCAGAGTCCGGCTAACAAAGTTGCCGGATTTAGGAGTCTAGTCGTATGACGATCTTCCCACTGAAGTTTATGCGGCTGATTCATGGGGGGGAGCCTATCAATCCTCACGTTTGTGCACCAGAAAAATTCTTCATTTCCCACAATGGAATCTTCCCGCCCGGCGATGAGCAGGTTGTCGGTGCGATCACCACGATCGTGATATTGCCCCACTGAAGACCATTCCCTCAAAGAAACAGCGTCATGGACACCATTCACTCTTCCTCATTTGCCGCGTCCGTCATGTCCTTATCTGACCCGGCGCAAGCCACTGAGTGCACAGGCGCAGATTCCCCTGGCAATGGACAAGGGGCGGTCTTCCGCAGGCTCTTTGTCATCCACACGGAAATCTTCGGCACTCGACGGGTGCTGCGTCTTCCTGACTACGGCGAAGATTGGAAGCAGAGACCATCTTTCATCACCATCGCGACCTGCCGACATATCTTCAATGACGGTTCCTCCACAAGTTACACGCGCACGCTTGGTGACTGAAGCCATCATGGTGGAGCAACTCTCCGGCTACTAAGTCACCGCTGAAGATGTCACCAGCTTTCGGGCGGATAATGAAAGTCTATCGTCGCTTTCTTAAATGATCCTCGACGGCCGCAGCATTATCGGCTTTGACAAAGACCATTTGCAACGATTGAGCCGAAACGAGCAGTTCCAGTCCGTTATAGTGGATGATCATCTCACGGTGCCCGGCGTCGCCTGAGTTGCAACTGCCGTTCCATTGACCCGCGCCCGCGTAACTCCAGTTGAATGTGATTTCGCCGCCGTCCTTCCTCCAGACGCCAGTCCCATTAGGACGAATCAACAGCGTCATCTTTTTTGAAGCATCCCCGCCATCAATTCCATCGATGACTTTGGAAACGACCGCGCCGCCCAGTCCGTCGATGATCTTTGAAGTCGCGCCTCCGCTTACATCATCCATGGCTTTCGCAACCGCGTCTATGCCCAAGCCATCCTTCAGGCTTGAAAACCCTCCGCCCAGTCCGCCCTTAAGTTTCGTCACCCAGATGCCGACGACTTCTCTGCCCGTGCAGTCCTTCTTGGCCGTTGCGAGCTTCTGGGAATACTCAAAGTCCACGCTCGTGCTGCATGCAGATAAGCAAAACAGCACGGCGCAGGCCAGAA
>JAIOQF010000048.1 GCA_021413535.1 Verrucomicrobiota bacterium | reverse complement strand
GACCTCGGTGCTGGTTTGATCAGTAAGCTGAGTCATGAAATAACCAATGCGCGGATCATCCACGCGGGGCTGGAAGTCATTGACCGGCATGGCCACAAAAGTGTGCTGCACCCGGATGCCAACGTAACGCGGATCGGCCAGTTCCGACGACTGCTTGGCGTCATCGTCCGGATTGGAAGGTGGCGCAGGATTCTCAAAGATGTATTCCACATTGAAAAACGTGTTCCGCGGGAACGATCCCCAAGCCATAAACTTGGTTTTGGATTCCGAGAGCTTACCCAGAACCGATTTGGTTTCGCTAACCGATGCGTGCTTCACCTGCATGAAGGTTTCCTTCAGAAAAAGATTGGCCGCATTGATCAGGTAACCCTGGTCGTCCGAGGCTATCACCGGCTCCGATGCCACCAGGGCGTTTCCCACATTGGCATTTGCAGCGCGTGCCAGCGGATGTTCGGGATCGAAGTAAAACGATGTGTTTTGCATGGTAAATTCCAAGCGCTCGAAGTGCTTCGAGATGCTGAATACCTCCTGCGCGTCAAACTGTCCGCGATTGCGGCCGGCGCTGACCACGCCGTCACTCACATGCGAGAAGTAAAGAAACTCATGCTGAAGCTGATCCTTCCGCACATAGAGGAAGATGGCGCCGCTCTCGCGGTCGGCATGAATACGGAAGAGGCCATCGTGAACCTGGCAAGCTTTTGTGATGTCCGCGATGCTGCGTTTTTTTGGCTCGTTGTTTACGATAGCTTTGACGTCCGTCAGCGTTTTTTTTGCATCAAGCTCGGGCTTGGCCGCAGTCGCCACGGGTGGTTTTTCCGGCTCAGGCTTAGGTGGCTCCGGACAGGGTTTCGGCTCTGGCGTCTGAGCAAAGACCTGGCAGGCAAAGGCAAGAATAATGAATAAGGGCTTCATGTAAGTGAAAGGAATACGAGCGTCCGATCACGGTCTTGCCAGAAAAATGGCTTTCAAAGCCGATCTCAACTGTTCGTAGTCCGACTTCAGGCCGCACCAATAAATATAATTCGGCCTGAAGGCCGGACTACAAACCGTTACAGTCGCTCCAGCAGCTTCTGATGAATTCCCTCAAAACCACCGTTGCTGAAGACAATGATCACGTCGCCCTTTTTCGTCAGTGGCTTTAATCGCGCAATGATGGCGTCAGTATCGGCTTCGTGATAAGCCTCGCGACCCACGGAGCGCACGGCTTCAGTCACGGCGTCGACATCAAGCAACTGGCCCGTCGGAACTTTTTCCGGCGTATTCACTGCGGCGATGATGGAACCGTCTGCTTCCTTGAGCGCGGCAATCAATTCGTCCTGCAAGAGGTTGCGTCGACTGGTGTTCGACCGCGGCTCGAACAGCGCCCACAGGCGCGCACCGCGATATTTCTGCCGCAGACCGCGCAAGGTCTCGCGGATCGCCGTGGGATGATGCCCGAAGTCATCGATGATGCGAATGCCGTGCACCGTGCCGCGCTCCGTCTGGCGTCGAAGCACGCCTTTGAACTCGAGCAACGCTGCGCGAATCTGCCCGTCGCTCAACCCCGCGTGCCGCGCGACGCACACCGCCATCGCGGCATTGCGCACGTTAAATTCGCCGATCATCGGAACGGAGAATTTATCACCGTTAAGTTCAAAATCAGTATGCTCCGCCGCTGCGTCCGTGAGCTTGATTTTAATTTCACAGTTGTCACCCGTGCCAACCGTCGAGACCGGGGCGGGACAATCTTTGATGAGGCTGCGGCAGTTTTCCTCGTCGCCATTCAAGAAAACGCGACCAGTGCGCGGCACCAGTCGCAACATCCGGCTGAACTCGCGCTGGATGTCTTTGACGGAATCGAAGATGTCCGCGTGATCCATTTCGAGATTGTTCACGATGACACACTCGGGCAGGTAGTGGATGAACTTCGAGCGCTTGTCGAAAAACGCCGTGTCGTATTCGTCGCCCTCGATCACGAAAAACTCCGAGGAGTTGAAACGTGCGCCCACGGCAAAGTTATCCGGCACCCCGCCGATGAGATAACCGGGGGATTTGCCCGCATGTTCCAGAAGCCAGGCAAGAATCGAAGTCGTGGTCGTTTTGCCGTGAGTGCCGGTGACAACAAAATTGCGCCGCCCCTGCAAGACTTCATGCCGGAGCAGTTCGGCAAGTGACGTATAAGGCAAACGGCGTTCCAGCACCGCCTCGACTTCCGCGTTACCGCGCGAGATGGCGTTGCCTACCACAATAAAGTCCGCGTCCGCAGGAAGATTCTCCGGCTTGTAGCCCTCCATGAGGGTGATGCCGCACTTCTCCAGCATCGTGGACATCGGCGGATAAACTTTATGATCGGAGCCGGAAACCTTGTGCCCCGCCTCACGCAAGGCTGCCGCTGCGGAGCCCATCGCCGTGCCGCAGATGCCGATGAAATGAAAATGCTTTTTACCGCTCATGTATTTGCCTCGCGCGACAGATCATCACGCGGAGCGCGGTGATAGCGCAGACGGCGTTCTTGTGCAAGTTTGCTCAATAACCCGGCGCACTTACTGTCGCGTTTTCCACTTCGGATCGCTTACGGCGCAGGATGCCGTCGGCAATCTCGGAAATCATCTCCTCCAGCAGCAGTCGCAGGTGACTGCCGGGACGGTAGTCGCTGGGCGCGATGTGCTTCACCCGGTCGGCATGGGTGCTGAGCTGGTAGCTCTTGCGGAAGCTGGTGCGGGTCTTGTCATCCGGATTGTAAACGGCGATGGCGTTGCCGCCGTAACGGCGAATCAGAGTGAAACAGGGCACATCGGTCGGGCCGTCACCGATGTAGATCATATTCTGGAACGGAATCGGGCGCAGTTCAGACGGCATGTGGTCGTTCACATCCTCCTGCGGTTCCAGCATCCCTTTGTTGATTCGGAAGATGAACTGCGTCTTCGTGGTGTGACTGACGATGCGTTTCGGAAAACTGATGCGGCCGCTGGCGTCCTCCGCGAACTCGCTGGCGAAGACTGCTTTGACATGCTGGCGCAGCGCGCTGCCCTCGAGCAGCTCCTTCAAGCCGGCGCTGATAATGTAGTGCTCCAATTTGATACCGATGACGCGATGTTCATCGCGCAGCACTGACTCTAGTTCCGTGAACATTTGGGGCAGGCCGGGAAAATATTTCAGCTTGGGCCCCAGCTTGCGCAGATCGGCATTCGATGGCGGATCGGTTGTTAGACAGTCGAGAAGCGTCTTGAGATAGGACATCTCAGCGTCGTAGCCCTGCTCATCCACCAGCGCGTGGGCGCGCTTCCAGAATTGTTCGCCATTGATGCCAAAGTGCGGGAACAGCACTTCATCGGTCATATAGCCGGGACTGAGTGTCTGGTCGTAATCGTAGACGAGACCGATAGTGGTTTGCGGAGCAGACATGCGTAAGAATGCAAAAGGGACAAGAGAAAAGGGATAAGTCAAAACCGATGATGCACCGGAATAGAAGTCTTCACTAGAGCAACGATGCCAGCGCTTCGGTCAATCCAGGATGCCGGAACTGATAGCCGGAGGTCAGCGCCAGTTTTGGTTCCACCCGCTGACTGTCAAGCAGCATGCCAGCTTGTTCGCCGAGAACCAGTCGCAGAGCGAAGGTCGGCGCCGGAATGATGGCGGGGCGATGCACTGCACGAGCGACGGCGCGCGTGAAATCGGCATTGGTGACGCAATTGGGCGAGACGAGATTAATCGGCCCGGTGATTGTCGGATGCTCCAACGCATGAATAATTAATCCGACCTCATCATCGAGATGAATCCAGGACATCCACTGTTTGCCGTTCCCGAGTCGACCGCCGATGCCAAATCGAAAGATGCGTTTCAACAAAGGCCACGCACCGCTTTCTTTTCCAAGCACCATACCCGTGCGCAAAAGCACCACTCGCAAGCCGATCGATTCCGCCCTTTTAGCCGCAGCCTCCCAATCAGTGCAAACATCCGCGAGAAATCCACTGCCGCGCGATGACGATTCAGTGAGCACCTCATCCCCTCGATGACCATAAGCTCCGGTGCCAGATGCATTGATCAGAATCTGCGGCCGCTCTTCATTCAACTTGAAGGAGTCCACGATGCGACTGGTCAATGCGATGCGGCTTTCGCGAATACGCTGCTTCTTTGACGCAGTCCAGCGAGCCAGAACGCTTTCGCCGGCCAGATTCACCACCGCATCAAGGCCTGTGGCGTCAATCGCCGGCCCTGTTGCCGCTACGAGGCGAGTCTCGCGAAACCCAGGGAGCGACAACCCGGGCTGGCGAGTAAAAGCCGTCACCTCATGGCCGCGCGCGTTCGCGGCCCGCGCCAGTGCACTGCCGATAAATCCCGTGGTGCCGATGATGCCGATGCGCATGGCGTTAGCTTCAAGGGTTAGGTTCGAGGTTCAAGTCAAAGCTGCAATCCATTTTCGACTCGCCACTTATTCCTTGATACTGAACTCTTGAACCTTGAAACTCCCAGGTGACAGAATCGTCATTTTTCAATCGCGAAACTCCAACTTAGAGTTAAAAAGAAAACAAATCGTGATCTTGCTTCTCACAGCCGGCTTCGGCGACGGACACAACACAGCGGCGCGCAACGTAGCTGCAGGGCTGGCGCGTCTGGCTCCAGACAAAGCCACCCGAATTGTAGATTTGAGCGATGAGGCTTATCCATTGCTCTCGCCTATCGTCAAGAGCGGCTATCAGGCCATGATCACGCGCGCACCTTGGTTGTGGGGTAAATTTTTCCAAAATACCGCCAAGCAAAAAATCGACCGTCGAACCGATCTGGTGGTGGGCGGCTTCGAGCGCGCGCTGGATGAACTGCTGCGCCGGGAGAAGCCCACCGGCATCGTCTGCACGTATCTCATGTATCAAGGCGCGCTGCAAAACCTTCGCGAGAAAGGCAGGACGTTGCCGTCGGTGTTCACGGTCATCACAGATTCCATCACCATCCATCCACTGTGGTTGCTCGGGCCCAGTGATCGTTACTATGTGGCTGACGTAGATTCCAAAGCCGGAATGACTGCGCGCGGAGTTGCTGAAAAGGACATCTTGATCAGCGGCTTTCCGGTGCATCTTGACTTCATGAATCATGCGCCAAGCCCGCCCGCACGTGAGGCGGGCCGGATCCTTTATATTCCTTCGACCGGTGAACGCCATGTAAAACAAACGCTGGATGCGCTGCGTCCGCTGCTGGAATGCGGAGCGCATCTCACGCTTCCCCTGGGCAAGCATTTCTGCCGCCTCTACCACATCGTCACTCGCTTCGTAGACTCCTTGCCGGGTGCCTCTATCGACGTGCTGGGATGGACACCGGAGATTCCGCGCTTTTTGCAAACGCACGATCTGGTCATCTGCAAAGCCGGGGGCGCGATCCTGCATGAAGCACTCGCCGCGCAATGCCCGGCCATCATCGATTACATCGTGCCCGGCCAGGAGGAGGGCAATGCGGAGTTGCTGGTGAAGCACGACTGCGGGGTCGTCACCCGCACCCCTGCGGAAACCGGAACGCAAGCCGCGCGCCTGTTGGCCAATGATCGGACCGAAGCTCGACGCATGAAGGAGAACACCCGGGCGCACTCGATGCCTGATGCATCACTGCGGATTGCGCAAGATGTATTGACGCATGTTTCAACATGAGCCGCGAGTTTCTCTTCGACATTGGCAATGTCATTCTCCGCTTCGATTTCAAATCCGCTGCGGAACGACTGGCTGGACTGAGCGGCAGTTCAAGCGACGAAGTCTTGCTGCGCCTCGCTGACTTTAAAAATGCACTGGAGTCCGGCACCATCAGTGACGCCGACTTCATCACGCAGAGCATTGAGCGCATCGGTTTTCGTGGCACACGAAATGAGTTCGCGGAAATCTGGAGCGACATCTTTACGGAAAACGCGCCAATGATCCACCTCGTGGAGCAACTCGCGAAGAAGCATCCGCTCTATTTGTTTTCCAATACCAGCGGGTTGCACAAGGACTGGTTCATCAATCGCTACGCAGTCTTCGCGCATTTCAAGGGCGGCATCTTTTCGCATGAGGTGCGCTGCATGAAACCCGATCCGGCATTCTATAAACAAGCCGTCTCCCGGCTGGGACTCGACCCCGCAACGACATTCTACATCGACGATCTAACGGAAAATATTTCTGCCGGGGAGAAGTTCGGTTTTATCTGTCATCATTACTCTCCGGCCCGGCACACAGCGTTGGAAAATCAGATCGAACGATGGCTGATTGATTGAGAGTCTCCTTGGATAAACGTCAGCCCGATCATTGCCAAAGAGACCGTTCGCTGCTAATCAGCGCGCTTCATGTTTCACCAACTTATTCAAACGTGGTTCACTTGGGTTCAGGACTGGGGCTATCTCGGTGTCATCCTGCTCATGGCAATGGAAAGCTCCATCTTTCCGGTGCCCAGCGAGGTCGTAATGCCGCCTGCGGCGTTTCTGGCGGCACAAGGCAAGATGACCATCTGGCTGGTGATTCTAGCCGGCACGTTTGGATCGTGGCTGGGATCAGCGATCACTTACGCCGTCTCACGTTATGTCGGCCGGCCGGTGGTCGAGCGCTGGGGAAAATATTTCTTCGTTCCCCCAGAGAAGCTGGAGCGCGCGGAACGTTTTCTCGCACGATATGAAGCAGGTGGAATTTTCTTTGCGCGTCTGCTGCCGGTAGTGCGGCACTTGATTTCCATTCCTGCAGGCATAGTGCGCATGTCATTCGGCGTCTTCAGCGCCATGACTGTGATCGGTTCCGCCATCTGGTGTTCCATCCTGGCGTGGTATGGCAAGGGCATGGCCGAGCGCAATCCTGATCTGATGACTGATCCCGACAAGCTGGTTCACACCATGAAGCACGAGTCACTCTGGCTGGTCGGCGGAATCGCAGTGGTAGGCGTGCTCTATTTTCTGATGTTGAGGCTGACAGGAAAGAAGAAAGAAAGTTGAGGTGGAGAATCGTTTAATCGTTGAACGAAAGACCGTTTAAGCATTTCAACTCTTCAACGTTTCAACTTCTCACCCCCCTTCCCATGCCCTTCACGCTGCCTCCACTCTCTCGCCGCCGCTTCCTCGGCGGATCGTTTGCCGCTGTCGCCGGCAGTTTTCTGACCCAGCGCGAATCCTTCGCTGGCACGGAGACGGATCCGTCCTCGTGGATATTCTTCAGCGATTCGCACATCGCGGCGGATCAGGAACTCGTCTCGCGCGACGCCAAGATGGCAGCAAACCTTGAGGCTTGTGTGAAGCAGGCGCTCAGTGAACACGGCACCGCAGCGGGTGTATTCCTCAGCGGAGATTGTGCCTATCTCGATGGCAAGGCGGAAGATTACACCACGCTTGCGGGACTGCTCAAGCCAATGAGGGAAGCCGGACTGCCCTTGCATCTGATGATGGGTAATCACGATCATCGAGAAAACTTTCTGGCCTCAGTCAACAAGCCGGGTCTGCCGTCGTCGGTGGAACACCGGGTTGTCGGACTGGTGGAAAGCCCGTTCATAAACTGGTTCATGCTCGACTCATTGGACAAGACCAACAAGACGCCCGGCTTGCTCGGCCCTGAGCAGCGTGACTGGCTGGAAAAATCACTCGACGCCCATGCAGACAAGCCCGCCATCATCGTGGTGCACCACAATGTCATACCCTACGTTCCGGGCGGCGAGATGAACAAGGCGTTCGAGAAATCGCTGATAGATTCACCCGACCTGCTGGCGATCCTCGCGCCACGCAAGCAGGTAAAAGCATGCTTTTACGGCCACACGCACAACTGGTCCGTCCTCCGCGAGACAAGCGGCATCCATCTGATCAATCTCCCGCCCACGGCTTATGTTTTCAAAGCCGGCATGCCCAATGGCTGGGTTCATGCATCACTGCGAAAAGACGGCATGAAGCTCAAGCTCAACTGCCTGGATCCCGCGCATCCGCAGAATGGAGCGGCGGCGGATCTGGCTTGGCGATGATTTATTTGGAATGCGGCGGCTAACACCGCATTCCACAACATTGCAACCCTCAGGCAGCGGGCACTGAGAAATCAGACTTTAGGCTGCGGCAGATCCTTGATAGCGGGCGTCTCCAAAGCCGAGGATGGGGAAGAAGATGAATCCAAGGAAGACCAAGCCGAGAGCGAAACCGACGCCCTTGCCAAATTTCTTGGCCAACTCAACCATCACGATGATCGCAATGATAAAATTCACGAAAGGAATGAGCATAAGAATGATCCACCAGAGCGGCTTGCCGACGATTTGGAGCAAGACGATGATGTTATAGAACGGCACCAGGCAGGCCCAGCCAGGTTGACCGGCTTTAGTGAAAGTCTTCCAGACGCCGGCGATGACGAGAATAACGATGGCGAGCCAGAGAATGCCGCCGATGATGCCGACGGCACCCGATGTTTGATTGATCTGTTCTACGTTATCAGGATTCATGTTGGTGGGATGTGATGTGTGGGTTGATGAAGCTAGTTGCAGGCCGGTATGATCCGCAATTTCCGCATTATGAACAACCATCCACAAAATGCCAGCACGAAATATAGTGCGCCTTGAATACGCAGCCCCTCACCTCTCGCTCAAGACTTCTTTGGCGCGATCTGGATGAACTTCCTGACCTCGTTGTAGAGCGTATCGTGCTTGGCTGCGGGGGCATTTTGCTGGAGGCCTTCTATCCAGTCCTGCGTGCCGGGCGCGTGAACGCGGGCCACTTCCAGCAACGACTCCATGCTGATAGGAACAATGCAGCCAGCGTGAATGGCACCGGCCAATGCCATCTCGGTCGCGCGCTCGAAGACCCATTTCAAATCGGCACCGCTGAAACCTTCGGTCGCGCCGGCAAGTGATTGCTCGTTGAGATTGGCAATCGGTTTGTCCTTCGCCAGCAAACGAATGATCTGAATGCGCGCAGCGAGATCAGGCGGCGGCACAAAGATGGCCTGATCGAAACGGCCGGGGCGGCGGAGCGCAGGGTCGAGCTGCCAAGGTGCGTTGGTGGCACCGATGACGAGGATGCGCTGATTCTCGGAGCGGATGCCGTCGAGCTCACTGAGGAACTGGTTGACCACGTTGCGCACTTGGGAATCACGCAGCGTGCGACGATCTGGCGCGAGGCTGTCGAGTTCATCGAAGACGAGGACGCAGGGTGTGTTGGCGCGCGCGGTCTCGAAGATCTGATGGAGGTTGCGCTCGATGCTGCCGTAATAGGGATCGAAGATTTCGTGAAGACCAACGGCGAGATAATTGCAGGAGACCTCGCCAGCGGTAGCGCGCAACATGAGGGTCTTGCCGCAACCAGGAGGGCCGTAGAGAAGAATGCCGCCACCGGTCTTGCGACCATAGGCTTTATAGAGTTCGGGATGCTGGAGCGGGTATATGATCTTCAGACGAATCTCTTCTTTCACCGCTTCCATTCCACCGACGTCGTTGAAGGAAATACGCAGCCGCTCAGAATCGCCCGGCGCGAAAAAAGTTTCCGGACGCCAGTCGAATGGCGGCGGATCATCGTAGGATTCCTCGGGGAACTCCTGCTGAATTTCGGCATACGCCTCTGGATCATCCAGCAGATCGAGCGGGCTGGTGATGCGATCCTTGATTGGGGGGCGGATATTTTTTCCGAGATCGGCCTCCAGGGCCGGGTCGCTGGCGGAGGAGTCGATCTCAATCGCGCGATGGAAATGTTCGATGGCCCGCGCGCGATGATTTTCCGTGAGATGGATGCGACTCAGAAGAAGATGGGCGGCGGCGCTTTGCGGTCTGCGCTGGAGGATGCGTTCGGCGCGCACGGCTGCGGCACTAGTATCGCCCTGAAGCACCAACAC
>JAIOQF010000028.1 GCA_021413535.1 Verrucomicrobiota bacterium | reverse complement strand
GACTGACCCACGAGCGAACAGAGAATGATGATGAGTGTGAGGAGTGTTTTCATGTGATTGATTCTTCTGCTTGCACGGCTCGGAAGGTGGCGCGCATGGCCGTTTTCCGCTCATTAGGCTTGTTCCACGGCACCCATCCACCGATGCGCACGGCGAGGTAAACAACGGCGCGCTCGGGCCAGGTGGCGCGGCAGCAGCGCATGGCCTCTTGTAAAATGTCGTCGCACTCGCGGCGGGTCAGACTGGCCAGTAAATGACCATCTTTATCAATCACATGGCCGTGATTTTGGTAAAGCCAGTCATGGAGCACGGCAGCACGCAGGATATGCGGATCGTCGTCGTCAATGATGATCTTCGCCGCCCGTGGCACGCTGGCCAGATCGGTGAGCGTGCCCTCTGGCACGACAACCGGCATATTATTGATGTGGCAGTGGTAGTCGCGGAACAGGCGGAAGAGGCGCGTGTCCACGTCCACCGTCTCAAGGCCGATTGTCTGCTCAATGAGAACATCGAAACTCATTTACTCCCCGTCCCCCCATTGTTGCCGCTCTGCATCAGCCATGCCTGTTGAGCGCTGTTGATGTGCGTCCCTTCCTTTGCCAGCCAGATATTGCAAACTGGACGGCAGAACGTCTCCGCACCCGTGAACTGCACAATGATCGGCGTGCCCGTGGGCAGCATCCGCGCAAGGTTCGCCTGAGCAAGCTTCCCGCCTGCGGTGCTGAGTTCCAAAGCGAACACGTCAGCGAGTCGCACTGGCATGGCGTGCAAGCTGACTTTGTGTTCAAAATCTACGGTGATCTTTATCGTATCCCCATCATGCACACTCACCACCTCGGCGGCGTAGGTATGGGTGATGACCGGTGCCATCTTTGCAGGCGCTTCACCGCCCGCCATGCCGTGGCACAACACTAGTGCGCAGGCCAGAGCGACCATGCAGGCGACGGCAGTGAGACGGTAAAGGTTCATGGGGCTGGGAAAGCGGGATGCAGGCCAATGGTGCGGTTGAGCGACTCTGCGTATTTCATGCGGCCCACAGCAGCGCACGAGGCAATGAACGCCAGCGCAGCGATGATGCAGACTGTGATGCAGGCTTTCATGGCGGGGTGACTACGATCGGAGCTACTTCCGCTCCGGCTTTGATGGCCGTCTCCGTAGTCGCCTGCTCTGCGGCTATTCGCGCCTGCTCGGTCGCGGCGGCTGCGGCGTTCTTTTGCTGCGCGGTCTGCTGAATCGCCGCATTTGTTTTCGCAAGATTGTTGCTGTTCACAGCCTTCCCGTAGGCAATGCCGCCAGCAATGGTCGTCACGGCCTGAGCGCCCTGACCAAAGCTTTTGTTGCGGTTGCCTGTCCACCGTGTTCCTCCCGCTGTCTCAAAGGCTTCACTGCCGCCGAAGAGTCCCCATACCTCCATGACCTCAGTGCCACCATTCGGCGCGGTAGCAGCATACTTGACCTTGCCCACGCATGAGCAGAGCAGGGAGAGCGTCAGCAGCAGGGAGAGCTTAATCATGGAGCATTGTCTTCCGTGAGTAGTTGCGCGGTGCGCTGGCCGACATGCGACCAGTGGCCGGATTAAATTCACCACCGCCCCATGAAGCGGCGTGCCCCGCCACATCGGGCGTCCAGTCCGGCAGGCTGGTGCAGCTCGTTAGCGCCAGCAGAAGCGCGGCGACAATCATCAGCAGGCAGACTAGCGCGACTCGTTTGTATGCGGTGTAGGTGCTCATGGCTGTGGAGGATCGACGGGCGGGGGAGCCGGTTCGCTGGGTGGAGAACTTTGAAGCGCCTTGACCGCGATGAACCCTTGCAGGCAGGAACTGCCAACAAGCTTGAACCAAAGCCAATATGTGGCAGGGCACACATCCGGCATGGTCATCACCCCAAGGAAGGCAATGGCGAAGTAAAGAAAGAGTTTTTTATCCATCATGGTTTTTTCTTCTTTCTAGGCGTTGGTTTCTTTCGGCGTGTTCGTTTGCTTGGCTGATTGCGCACTGCCATTATCATCGGGCCGATGACAACCATGATTACTCCAGCCCACCATGTGACCTGTGTGCCACCGAACTCTTTCAGTGCCGCTCCTCCTGAGAGAACCGACCCACCGAGAATCTTCCAGTTTATGATGAGTTTCATTCATAGTCCTGCGTGAATGGGTTGTAGCTCACATAAGGCTTGTCGGTGTAGGCTCCCTTCCGTCCTGGGAGGCATATTCCGCCCATGATAGGTTTACCATCTACGAAATAAATGCGCCCGTAGGCGAAGATGTATTTCCCTGTGCGAAGCTTGAACGTGGCGTAGTAGCTGGACTGGTTGCGCACGGCAGCGGCAACAGCCGCATTGACCCATTCAACGTCATTGTCATCCACGCACTTAATAAACTCCTTGTAAGTAGGAATGAAGTCTTCCTCTACGCCAAATAGCTTCTTCTGCGCGGCGTCCCAAACAAGCTTGTCAGAATCAATCTCCCATTGCCATGTGCCTATGTCTGTGGCTTCAAGCATTTCCTTCACCACCACGGAGGAGGCAATACCCATGCGCGTATGCTTCTTAATCTCTCCCACGTAGGCGTATGACAGGAAGCACAATGCCGCTACCAGCACGAGGCTGGCTTTGGAAAGAGACTGCGTTGTGTAGAAGCTCATCATTGTTGCTGCGCGTGGATAGGCTGCGTTGCGGCTACTGGACGGCGGAAGGGGCAGGCGTTGGATGAGCAGTTCTCGTAGGCGAGAAGCCTGCCTTCTGCGCGGCCCAGTGAACCTTCGAGCTTGTTAAGCTGGATTCTCATGGTTGAGTTATCTGCCTCTGCAATCTGGCTGCGACTCCAAAGAAGCTTGCACACGAATACCAGCGCGGTAGTGACGCTGCCGATTGCGAGGATGAGTGCATTTTGTAAATCCATTGTTGAGCGACCCTTCTCCCGTTCGCGGTTGTGGTTTACTGAAGTTGCTTGAGCAGATAGGCCAGCGCACGCTGGACTTGTGCATTGGTGGCCGTGCCAGCCTTGAATGCGCTGATTGCGGCTTTGATTGCGGCTTTCTCGGTGGCGTCGGCCTGTGCTGCCGCTACGGCGTCGAGTTCCGCTTGAGACATGGAAGGCGTTACCCATTTGCTGCCGTCATAGACTGGCGGCTTCTGTGTGGAGGGATCGTAAGAAGGCGGGGCAGCGATGACCTTGCCGCCCTTCCGCGTGATGGTGGCGATATGCGCGGCGTCTCCGGTGGTGACGACGCGTCCGTTGAAATAGAGCGTGTCGGCGGAAGCCGAAAAGCTGAGAAGCAGAAAGCAGAAAGCAGAAATGAGGAGTGTTTTCATTGGGATATTTTGAAGGAAAACGCGAGCGCCTGCTGGAAGCGGCGATGCAGTGGAGCGCTGATCTGGGTCGGGAAATAAATCACGGCACCGATGTCGCCATTTGTATATTGCGGAGACTGTCCGGTCCGGCCGCCGAGTTTGCCAAAGTCATGCGCCTCTCCAGTTGAGCCGCTGTTAAAAGTCGGGGTGACGCCGTTCACTGAGCCGGTCAAGGTAGTCCTGTCCGCCGATGAGGCGGCGTAGAAAACCGCTGTGGTCGCCCCATAGGTTCCGGTCGATGTTTTGAACGCTGGATTGTTACATAGATAAAAAGTATTGTCCGATCCAAAGAGCATGACATAGGGCACAAAAGTTACCCCGCCTGCCGCAGACAAGCCAAGGAACCAAAGCGTGCTGCTGTTGGCTCGGCTTCCAACGGCGATCACCGTCCACGCACCTGACGCGGAGAGCGCGGTGCCGAAGGTCATGATCTGGCTGGACGCGGAGGCGAAGCGCATGACTGGCGCGCCGCCGAGGATCGCGGTTTTATAAGTGGGCCTGGCACCACCGGAGCCGGTGACGTTGTTGGCACTGACGGTGCGGTCGGTCCAGGTGCTGACAGCATCGCCATCGGCGGCGGTGTGCCAGCGGGCATCGACGGCGAAGGTCGCTCCTGAGCTGCCTGGATTGATATGACGCACGCGGCGGGTGCCAGCCTCGGAGAAAGCTGGAAGCAGAAAGCAGAAAGCGGAAAGGATGAGTGTTTTCATTGCGCGATTTTGAATGCGAATGCCATTGACTGACGAATACGGTTTCTCAAAGGAAGTGCGATTTGCGTAGTGAACACTACGATAACTCCAATTTTGGCTTGAATGAAATTGCTTTCTGAGGAGTCGAGATGATCGAATCGGCCAATTGACCTGGAGACAGACGTAAATCCAGTTGGTTGGTTTCCATAGCTAGTGCCCGCAACCTCCACTGAATTGACTCCCAGAATTGTATTCCCATTAGATGACTGCGTGCTCCAGTTGCTCCAGCTCCAAGTTGCAACTATGCTGCCGGAGTATGTGCTGTTGTAACGCATTCCTCCTGGTGAATAACAGTCTGTCGCCAGTTCTCCTGCATTATCAGGAAATCTGGATGGCTGGCATCCAATAGATGTTCGCGGAAATCCGGACCCGTTGAAATCACAAAGGATCGAACCATATTGAGACGCTGCCGCGGTATAATTAAACGCAGAGAAAACGGTAGCCTGCCCCGTGTAGGTGAATAGGCTTGTTCCATAAGATAAAAAGTCATCCGTCCCGTCAAAAGCCATGACATTGCTGCCGCCTATGCCATTAGCTCCAGTTCTTAATAGAGGTTGATATGCTCCGGTTCCTTGTGTCGCAGTGTTGCTGCCAATTCTTGAACTGACAGATGAAATTCCGGAGCTATCTGATCCAGTCAGAAAACGGGCATCCCACACGGCTGCTGCTCCTGCGCTACCCGGATTCAGCCAGCGCACACGTCTTCCCTCTGCCTCGCACGGCGTGAGGCAGAGAAGAATGAGCAGCGCTGGAAGCAGGCGGATCATTGAGGGGTGTAGGTGATGAGCACGCCAATGAGCCGTGCGTCTGTTGTAAAGGTATCTGAAACATCACGAGCGACTTTGAACTGGACGAGCTTCGATGCCGTGGGAGTGCCTGCGATGGTCACGGCGGCAGTTGCTGGCGAGATGTGGACTGCGCTTGCTGTTTGTGCGGTATCAGTTGCGCCAACGGCAGTCCCAAAGTCGGTATCAATGGTGCCATTGTCAGCAAATGCCTCACCTGCCAATGTGTAAATTACCGTTCCTCCACCGCCGAGCGAATCCAACGTCCAATAGAAAGTTGCCGTGACAGTCCCGCCGTTGTAATTCGACGGCATGACTTTCGTGAACTGTGCCGACTCCGAGGTTGTGGCATCGAAGTCAAGCGTATCGTAGTTAACTTTGTTCGTTGTAGTCTCCGAACTGTTCACACCCGCCCCGTTGGTGGTGGAAGGGATCATTTCAGCAGCACCAACCCAGATGGCTGTATTTGGGATGGCGATGGTGAAGCTCGAATCAGGCAGTGTGATCGTCCGCGCTGCTGTTGGCCCTGTAAAGGTAACTTGAGCCGTTGGGAAAAT